>CADBTD010000001.1 GCA_902797535.1 uncultured Ruminococcus sp.
CCGCCGTCACGGTTGAGCGGACCGAAGTTCATAGATACCTTGCCGTCCTTGTCGGGGCCGTAGCCTACGCTGAAAAGTATGTGGTCACGCTCATCGCCCTGAACGTTTTCAAGGTTCTTTATGATGATAGGTTCATACATCTCGTTCGCGGCAGTTTCAAGTTCGGGCTCGCTAATGAAAGCGTCGCTCAGCAGGTCGTCTATCAGGTTCTGCTGAACTATACTGAATGTTACTACGCCAATGCTCTCATGACGCAGTACGGGGTCACGAAGTCTGCGGCATATCTCGGCAACGACCGCTTCGCCTTCAGCGCGGTTCTGCTTGGTCTTGCCCTTGTCGTATACGCCCTCAACGTTCACCCATTTTACCTTTGAGTCAAGGTCGTCGGGCGAGGGGAAGGTCATCAGCTTGTTCTCATAGAAACGTGCATTTGAGAAAGCGATAAGGCTTTCGTGACGTGAACGGTAGTGCCACAGCAGATGCTTTGAGGGCATGGTGAGTGCCAGACAGTCGTCAAGTACGCTCTCCAGGTCTTCCTTGTCATAGTTCTCATCATCGGTCTGATTAGCAGTAAAGAAGCTGGTAGGAGGCAGCTGTTTCGGGTCGCCCACGACTATCACGTTTTCGCCTCGTGCAATTGCGCCCACTGCCTCTGCGGTGGGAAGCTGTGAAGCCTCATCGAATACCACCAGGTCAAACTTCGGGAATGATGGGTCAATGTACTGTGCCACAGAAATAGGCGACATCAGCATACACGGGCATATTCTTCTTAAAAGTGTGGGTATCTGGTCAAACAGCTTTCTTATGGAAAGCATCCTGCCGCCGCTTCGTATGGCTTTCTGCAGTATGGCGAGCTCCGAACTGCCCTTGCCCGCCGAAACATTTGGTATATTTGCGGAAAGCTTTGCACAGAGTTCCTGCACGGTAAGCTGTTCAAACTTTTTAAGTGTGTCACGGTAGCGGCTCACTTCTTCGTCAAACTGCGCTTCGCTGAACTGACCGAGCGACGGAGTTTTTCTGAATGCGAGAGATATCGCCGCACGGCTGAATTCACACTCGAAGGCACTGCTGATATTATCAGCTGTCAGATCTCCGTTCCTGAGAGCGTCTGAAACTTCCGGAAGTCCGAGCTGTGTCAGTTTCTGAAGAGAGCCTTCAAGCACAGTGCGCTCACGGATTCCGTCTATTCCTCCGAGCCATTTTTCTGCCGAGTTTTTCACTGCTTCTGTCCAGTTGTCGGCGTTATATGCGGCTGAAAGGTCGGCATACTTTTCAAGGCTTCCCAGGCAGGCTGAAAGCTCCCGTGCCTGAGCAGTGTCCTCATTTATAAGAGGTATTAGTTTGTTTTTGGTGATGTCGTCAAGGTCTGACACCGCATGAAAAAGCTCGCCCGAACAGCCCGAATCAATGGCTTTTCTCCTGAAATCTGCCGAGTCGTCAAGGGCCTTTTTCAGCGATGCCGTATCAGTGTCGGCACCCTTCCATCTGCTGCCGAGAAGTGCGGTCAGCGACGGGTCAGCCGAACCTATCTTGTCTTTCATTTCGGATAGCACACAAAGGCTTTCGACCTCTGCGGCGTAGTTTTCCTTTGTTACAGTTGACGGGTCTTTTGCGTGTACAGCAAGATTCTTCACTATCTTTCCCGCACCGAGAGCCTTCGGGAGAAACCATTTCTGTTCGTTTTTCTTCCAGTCGAGTTTCAGCTGTGAAGCGTCAAGGCTGTAGACGGTCGATTCGTATTTTGCATCTGCGGCGGATCTTGCTTCGGCATATCTGCGGGTATCTTCGATAAGTGCGTCAAGTTCTGCGCGGCGCTTTTCAAGTTCGGGACTTGCTGCCGCTTCGGGTATGAGCTGTGAGGTCACAGCAGCTTTAAGTGCCTCTGCTGTCATGTCAGACTTCGCCTTTGTGGGTACAGCGCTTATCCCTGCTGCCGTAAACAGTGCCGAACGTTTTTCCTGCATCGTCATTGATACCGATGCGGCTGTGCGGCACAGCTTTTCAAAGCTGTCACGTATCTCGGGGGAGTAGTCGGTGCGGATATATTCTCTCAAAGGCGATTCGGAAAGTCTGCCCGATACTGCCGACGCTGCATTTTCCGCAGCCGCTGCCTGTGATACCGCACCGCACATCTCGGAGTAAAGTTCGGGAGTGCATTTCTCGGTAAATTCGGGCCTGATATCCATAGTGCCCTTGTACTGCTTGGTGCGGTCATACATCATTATCGCATCATAAAGCGAAAATCCCGCAGGCTGTGCTTCATGCAGACGGGCAGTGTCATTGTTCAGCTTTTGACGCATAAGATGAAGTTCTTCTGCGGTGCGCTCGTATTCTGAGGCAGGTTTTATCCGGCCTACATTAAGGGTCTGTTCAAGCTGTCCCAGCACAGCACGTTTCTGTGCCTTGTTTGAGTGCAGTTCAAGGCAGAACGGGTCAAGGCCTATCTTTGCAAGACGCTTTTGTACCACAGAAAGAGCCGCCATTTTTTCTGCCACGAACAGCACTGACTTTCCGCTGAAAAGCGCATTTGCGATAAGGTTGGTTATGGTCTGGCTTTTGCCTGTTCCGGGAGGTCCGTGAAGCACAAAGCTCTCACCCTGTGCCGCTGCATATATAGCCGCAAGCTGTGATGAGTCGGCGCTTGTGGGGATAGCCATATCGGAAGGCTTGACTGTTTCATCAAGCTCCTGCGGTGAAAGCTGTTCGTTTTCGGGAGTCCACTGAAGACTGCCCTCCATCAGCGACTTTACTATCTTGTTCTTTTCGAGGTCGGCGCTTCGGTTTTTCAGGTCGTTCCACATAATGAACTGGCTGAACGAGAACTGTCCTATGAATGCCGATTCCTCAACGTCCCAGCGGGGTCTTGCCATTACGCTCTGTCTTATCGTGTTGAACACCAGCGCAAGGTCTGTTCCGCTTTCGTCCTGGGGAAGAGGGTCAAGGCCGTTCACTGTAATGCCGTGATCCTGTCTTAACAGTTCGAGGAGAGTGACGTTCATCTGTGCGTCCTCGTCACGGATACGCACCGAATAAGCCTTTTCTCTCAGGTTTCTCACCAGGTCAACGGGTATCAGCACAAGGGGAGCATATCTCGGCTTTTCGCTTCTGTCTGTTTCATACCATTTGAGGAATCCAAGCGCCAGAAAAAGGGTGTTCGCGCCGTTTTCTTCAAGGGACTGCTTAGCGCTTCTGTGGAGTTTTTTCAGTTTCTGTTCAAGTTCCGATTCATTTGAAAAACTGCGCAGGCGGTTGTTTTTGAATTCCGACCCTGCAATAGCGGATATCTTGTCGCGGTTGTTTTCAAGCTCGAATATCCTGCTGTCCGATACCATGAATGACTGTTCCTGAGGTACGGGCATTATGCGGAAACTCTCACCCTTTGATATCTCGTCTTCAAGGCGTGAAAGATCATCTGTCATAAGCTGAACGCTCATGGCACCCGGGCGGAAATTCAGCAGGGAATTTCTCAGGCTGAGGTCTAACAGCTTTCTTTCCCAAACAGCCTGCTTTGTAAGTTCATGCTCGCCTGCGGCCGCACCGTGAAGGGTCATATCTATCTCCGACGGGGCAGAGGTTATGGTGTTTTCGGCCTTTTTGCCGTAGTCTGCGGTGAACTCTGCCGCATCTTCAATTTTAAGCGGTATGGGACGTATACCGCTTGCACGGCAGCGTGATATATCTACTGTAAAGCGGAAGCTTTCGGTATCTTCAAGTTTTTTCATGGCAAGGCGCTCCGCACCCTCAAAGTCGGTGCTGTCCTTGCCTGCGGTGTAGGCTGTACACTCTATAAGACAAAGCTCATCTATGCCCTTTGCGGCACGTTTTGTCAGCGCCGCAGGGTCGTCGTTTATACATTCGGGGAAAGTCTGCTGTTCAAGCCAGAAACCGCCGAAAGCGTGACCTTCGGTAAGCACTATGAGCGGTGATAGCCCTATTGCTTCAAGGCAGGCGGCATAAAGCAGCGCCAGGTCTATGCAGGTGCCCTGCTTGGTATTCAGAACAGTATCTGCGAGCCGCACACGCTGACCTGCTGCAAAGTAAGAGGGCGGCGGCATCATATATGCTATGTTTTCCGCCTGCAGAGCGGCGTAAATTGCTGCCGCCTGTTTTTTGACAATGTTTGGATTGCAGGTAGTATATCCCGTGAATGCGGGGTCACCTGTCCACTTGGCAAGGTAAGCAGCCGCCTTTGCAACAGTCTGTGCCACCGCAGGATGATTCGGCGTAACGAAAGCCGCAGTCATTTCGGGGAGGATATTCCCGCCTGTCCAGAAGTCGAAGGGCATCAGGTCTATGGATGAATCACTGTACCAGAGCTGATGCTCTATGCCGTTTTCTATCGAATAAAGCTCTATCCTTGCAATAGCCGCCATACTTTCGGAAAGCGAGAACATATAGTCGGGGGATACAAGTATATTCACGGGTGAGAGCTCAACAGGTCTGCCGGGCTCGAGTTTTTCTATGCAGGAGGTGTACTCTCTTGCAAATCCCGGTTCAAAGCTGACACGGACATTAATGTCGGTAAGTGTTTCTGTGCCGCTGTTCAGCACAGTTATGCTTTTTATGAGAGGTATGTAATTCTGCTGCATTGCAAAGTTGAGACAGCTCATTATATTTACCTCGGCCGAAAGGTTTGTCTGCATGGTATATACCCCATTTCCGTAGCGGACAGCACTGCCGTCCGTTTATTTCATAGCGCAAAATGCTTCAGTACAATTATATCATAAACCAAAGGCGTGTGTCAATATTTTGTACATATTTATGCGGAAGTATCGTAATTCGTGAATGATAGCCAAGATCACATTTTTCAGATGTTTTTGTTTTTTGGCATTGTAAAATAATGATATATATGGTATAATGATTAGGTATGGAAATATAAGAATGTGCAGAGGTGAAACAAAATGCAGAACCCCTGGAAGGATATACCCCTTTCCGATTATGAGAGCCACATGAGCCTTGACACGGTAGCACAGCTTCAGACGCTGAGTTCAGTCATGAAACATCAGTTTGAGGCGGTTGATGCAGAAAGCGTCATGATACTCGGCGTTGCGGGAGGGAACGGTCTTGAGCATATAGACAGGGCAAGATACAAAAAGGTCTTCGGCGTAGATGTGAACAGCAGCTATCTTGAAGAGGTCGGGAATAGATTCAGCAGTCTTGACGGAGTGCTTGAACTTATATGTGCTGACCTTACCGCAGAGTATGACAGACTTCCGCAGGCGGACCTGCTCATAGCCGACCTGCTGATAGAGTATATCGGCTTTGAGTGCTTCGGGAATGTTGTTAAACAGGTCTGTCCGAAGTATATATCCTGCGTTACGCAGTATGATACGGGTGAGGGTTTTGTATCAGACTCGCCCTATCTTCATTCCTTTGACGGACTTGACAGCATACACAGGAGCATAGACCCCGACAAGCTGAAGGAATGTCTGACAGCGCTCGGCTACAGCGGCTTTCACAGTGAAAGATATCCTCTGCCAAACGGAAAGATGCTGATACGCACAGACTGCGGATCAAATGATACTGCAAAATAAAAAACACATTTACGGGAGGTAAAAACAATGCTTACAGGAAAAACAGTGCTGATCGCCGTTACAGGCAGTATAGCCGCATACAAAATGGCTGACTGCGCACGGGAGCTTACAAAAATGCACGCTGATGTCCATGTGCTCATGACACAGAATGCAACACAGTTCATAAATCCCGTCACCTTTGAAACGCTGACACAGCATAAGTGCCTGATAGATACCTTTGACAGGAATTTTCAGTACAGCGTAGAGCACGTTGCCCTTGCAAAGGCGGCTGATGTCGTTCTGATAGCGCCCGCAAGCGCAAATGTTATAGGGAAGATAGCAAACGGCATAGCAGATGATATGCTCACGACTACAGTAATGGCGTGCCCCTGCCATAAGCTGATAGCGCCTGCCATGAACCATAATATGCTGCACAATCCCATAGTGCAGGACAATATAGAAAAGCTCAGGCGTTTCGGATATACCATGATAGAGCCTGTAAGAGGAATGCTCGCGAACAGGGATATAGGCGACGGAAAGCTGCCGGATGTTTCGGTGCTCATCGACTATGTTGTATGGGAGACGGCAAGGCAGAAGGATATGGCGGGACTTAAAGTGCTTTGTACCGCAGGCGCTACCCGTGAAGCCATAGACCCCGTGAGATATATCACCAACCACTCAACGGGAAAAATGGGCATAGCCCTTGCAAAAGCCGCATCTATGAGGGGCGCCGATGTTACTCTGGTGGCGGGCAGCTGCACCGAGAAGATGCCGCCCTTTGTAAATGTGGTGAACGTTGCAAGCGCTGAGGATATGTTCAATGCGGTCACTACCGTGTCAGACAGCTGTGATATAATAGTCAAGGCGGCGGCAGTTGCAGACTACACTCCTGTTGAAACAGCCGCTGAGAAAATGAAGAAAAAGGACGGCGACCTTTCGATAGCTTTAAAGCGCACGAAGGATATAATAGGCCATCTCGGTGCGAATCGTCCCGAGGGTAAAAAGCAGCTTATCTGCGGATTTTCAATGGAGACCGAGAATCTTATTGAAAATTCCATCGCAAAGCTGAAGAAAAAGGGTCTTGACATGATATGCGCAAACAGCCTTCGCACCGAGGGTGCAGGCTTTGGTACAGACACGAATATCATCACGCTGATAACCGAAGACGGCACCGAGGAGCTTGAAAAGATGACAAAGCTTGAAGCGGCGCACAGGATATTCGACAAGCTGATGAAGATGAGAGGATAAGGAGGCTCATATGTACAGATTTCCCGAGGGGCTTTACTGCGATGTGCGCATAGAGCGCAGCAGTGATGCTTCCTACAGTATAAGCAACGGCGAGGTTTCGGGGGATTCCGAAACGGCTGTCACAGGTGCTGTGATAAGAGTTTACGACGGCGATATGTGGTATAACTCCGTCACAAATGACATTGATTCGATACAGCGTGAGATAGACGCGCTTGCAGAGCTTGCAAAGCCGAGAGCAGACATAAACGAGCTGCCTGAGGTAGCCGTATATGAGGTGAACAAGGTAAATGTCACCGTTTTCGGCGGCGAAAAGGACCTGAGAAATGTATCACGCAGCAAAAGGATAGAGCTTGTGAACAGCGTGATAAAGGCACTTGACCCCGACAGCTATGACGAGATAAAGAATTACAGAGCGGCTTATTCGCAGGGACACACTATAAAGGAATTCTACTCCTCAAAGGGTGCGGAGATAATTCAGGACTACCAGTCATGTACGTTAGGTACGGCTTTCGAGGCTGCGTCTGGAGACAACGTGTGCTCGGGCACTGAGTTTGCAAGAGCCATGTCGCTTGATGAGCTGAGTCTTCCCGATGAGAAGATAAAGGCAAAGCGTGACCGTGTTCTTGATTTTCTCAAAAATGCTGTTCCCGTTGAGGCAGGTGAGATGACCTGCGTGCTTGCACCTGTTGTCACTGCTATGTTCACACATGAGAGCTTCGGTCACAAGAGCGAGGCGGATTTCATGCTCAATGACGAAACTCTGAGAGCAGAGTGGGTCATGGGAAAAACGGTAGGCAGCAGCCTTGTTTCGATATGCGACAGCGGCGACATGATAAACAACGGCTATGTGCCCTATGACGATGAGGGAACACGCTCAAAGGAAACATGGCTGATAAAGAACGGCGTGCTGACAGGCAGGCTTCACGATGCAAAGTCTGCGGCTGTGATGGGCGAGGAGCTTACGGGGAACAGCCGTGCGGAAAGCTACAGATTCTCGCCTATGGTGCGTATGACAAATACATATATGTCGGCAGGAGACACTTCTCCCGAGGAGCTTATAGCGGGAGTGAAGGACGGCCTTTATGTATACAGTGTTATATACGGAACAGGAAATTCCACATTTACGCTGAAGCCCCACATATGCTACCGCATAAGGGACGGAAAGCTGTGTGAGCCTGTCCGTGCGAATGTTATAACAGGCAGTGTGTTCAGAACGCTCTTTGACATAGACGGCGTGGGCAGTGACCTTGAGATATTCAACACATATACCTGCGGAAAGAACGGACAGAGCGTTCCCGTTTCTGCGGGCGGACCTACCATAAGGGTAAGGTCGCTCAATGTCAACTGAGGAGGTGCGTATGATGCAGAGAGAAAAGATATCTTTTACCGAACAGCGTTCGGCAGTAAAGATAGAAGAGACCGCAGTTACGGGCTTTCAGCGTGAGGAAAGCGAGAAGTATTCCTTCCGTGTGTATGACAAGGGCTTTGCGGGGATATATTTCAATGTCGGAAAAATGACCGACGATGAGGGCTTCGGCAAGGCGGAAAAGAACCTTGTGCTTGAAAGACCATATAAGTATCAGCTTGAATCGGGGGTCCGCAGCCGCGACCTCACCGAAGAGGTGCTGACCGACAGACAGCTTATAGATATAGCAAACGAGACTGTAGCATATCTGAAAGAAAAACACCCCGAGTTCACGATGAACGGCTCGGTGGCAATGCGCAGAAAGACAGTCGTACAGACTAACAGCGCAGGGCTTGATCTTTCAGATACCGACAGTATTTCGGGCATAGGACTGAGTTTCAAGCACCGTGACAGCAAGGACATATCAGACGGTTATCTCAGCATGGAGTTCAGGACATTTGACCTGAAAAAGTTCACCGATATGGCGGATGAGTATCTCAATGCCTATCTTACCCCTGCCGAGCTGCCCGAGGAGCTTATCATACAGATGCAGTATTACGATCTGCTGAACAAGCTGGATGAATGCCTTGACGCTGAAAGAATGGCACTGGGCACATCACTGTTCTCCGGAAAGACGGGTCAGAAGATCTTTTCCGACAGATTCACCCTTGCGCATGATGTGAGCGACAAGGTTTCCTGGGGCGACCCTTTCTTTGACGGCGAGGGAGTAACACAGGACGGTGACAGGCGTGTATTCATAGACAGGGGAGTGCTTGTAAGCGGATATTCAGACAAGCATATTGCGGAAAAGTACGGTGTGCCCCACACGGGAAACGCCTGGAGAAGGCTTTCCGATATACCCGTCAACGGAAATGTGAACCTGCACATCGACCGAAGTGAAAGCACAGCAAAGCAGCTGCTTGACGGAAGATACAGCGTTTTCCCTGTTCAGTACAGCGGCGGCGGCTGGAATGACAAGGGCGGATATGCTATGCCTGTTCAGTGCGCTTTTCTGTGCGACGGCGGACATTTTATTGGAAAGCTGCCGCCTTTTACCATGAAAGGCGAGCTTTTCGATATGTTCGGTGACGGTTTTATCGGTGTTACAAGTGATGACCCGATAATCAAAGACAAGCAGGTACTGCTTAAAATGCAGTACGGAAAGTAAAAAAGAAACGCAGACATACAAAAAAGAGCGGCACTGTCTCAGGGGGAAAGACAGTGCCGCATCTTTTATTCAGAGGATCTTATTATGAAAACCAAAGCTTAATACTTTGTCTGATATTATTATACCCTGTTCAGCTTAAAAATAACTATGGTCAAAGTGAAAATTGTGTGAAAAACACGGACGAGTTTGTATATCGGTTCGCTTGACAAGTTTTTTGGATGAGATATGATCGTGTATTTTGAATTTACATCCGGAGGAAAAATGAAAAGGATCTTAATTTATGATGATGAGCGGGAACAGCATATTTTTATGAAACATCCAAACCAAAATAGTTCAATGTAAAGTAATTATGTTGAATTTTAAGGGATATTTTTAATTGTTGACTTTTTTTGCTTTTTATGGTAAAATTATTATGAATAATTGTATAGACTGATGGCATCGCAGATATATTGCCGAACGGACATAAATGTAGTTTGTACTTTGCCGGAATAATGTTTAAGGAGTGATACCGTATGCAGGAACTGCTGGAACGCAAAAAAGGATTTCGCAGGAGCATTTTGATCGTTGATGATGATCATATCGCAAGAGAGATACTTGGGAAGATGCTTGAAGATCAGTACGAAGTCAGTTATGCGGAAAACGGTGTGAAAGCCCTTGACATCATAAAACGGGACAAGCTGAAGCTCTCGCTTGTGATACTTGATCTGCATATGCCGCAAATGGACGGTTACAGTCTGCTGAAACTGCTCCGCAGCGACAATGAACTGAGGCGGATCCCCATTATCGTGCTGACCTCTGAAAAGGGCGCAGAGGTCGAGAGCCTGAAGATCGGGGCAGCGGATTTTATCACCAAGCCTTTTGATATGCCCGAAGTCATCTGTGCAAGAGTAGGTCACTCTATAGAACTTGCCGAGGACAGCATTATTATCCATGAAACGGAACGTGACGAGCTGACAGGATTGTTCCATAAGGAGTTTTTCTTTCAATACGGCAAAAGACTCGATGAACTGAACAACAATATGCCGATGGACGCAGTGGTGGTGGATATAAACCGCTTTCATGTGGTAAATGAGCTGTACGGCAGAAGCTACGGCGATCTTGTGCTGAAAACGATCGGTGATAGTCTTCATGAGCTTGTCAGCGAAAACGGCGGACTTGCCTGCCGCCGTGACAACGACCAGTTCTGCATCTATCTGCCGCACAGTGATGAGCTTATAAACAAGCTGCCGCAGTATATAGCTGCGATAGATGAGCGTATAAACGACAGCAATATAAGCCTGCGGTTCGGTGTGTATTCAGACGACGGCAGTGAAAAGTGCATGGAACACCGTTTCGATTGTGCCAGGCTTGCCTGCCGTAAGCTCAGAAACAGTTATGTATCCTGCTTTGCTCTCTATAACAATGAGCAGCACTGCAAAGAGCTGTACGCCGAAAAGCTCATCAATGATATGGACAAGGCGCTGTCCGAAAAGCAGTTCATGGTCTATTATCAGCCGAAATATTCAATAAAGGGCGACAGACCGCAGCTTTCCAGCGCTGAGGCACTTATAAGGTGGTCTCACCCGGAATACGGTATGATCAGCCCCGGACAGTTCATCTCGCTGTTTGAAGAGAACGGCCTGATACAAAAACTCGACCGATTCGTGTGGAATGAAGCAGCGGCACAGATAAAATTGTGGAAAGACAAGTATGGGATCGACATTCCCGTGTCAGTCAATGTGTCGAGAGTCGATATGTTCAATGCACACCTTGCAGAGATATTGGAGAACATCACAAAACAAAACGGCTTGGATAATACAGAGCTTCTGCTGGAGATCACGGAATCTGCCTATACCGATGATTCCGAACAGATCATCGAAACAGTGAATAAACTTCGCGGGCTCGGATTCAGGATAGAGATGGACGATTTCGGCAGCGGCTATTCCTCGCTTAATATGCTGACCTCTCTTCCGATAGACGCTTTGAAGCTGGATATGAAATTTATCAAGGTGATCTGCGAAAACCCGAAAAGCGCACGGCTTGTGGGCATCATGATCGACATCGCAAGACTTCTTGAAGTCCCTGTTATTGCGGAGGGCGTTGAAACTGAGGAACAAATGGAACTGCTGAAAAAGCTGGGCTGCGATATAATACAGGGATATTATTTTTCAAAGCCGCTTCCCCCCGAGGAGTTCGGAGCTTTGATAGAAAAGGAACTGAGGTAGACAGATCATGCTTACGATAGAGAAACTCAGAGCATATGGCGCTGATGTGGACGAGGGTCTTGCACGGTGCATGGGTATGGAGGATTTTTATATCGGACTTGTCGTAAAGGCACTTGCTGACAACAGACTTCCTCTGCTTGAACGTCAGATCGGAGAAGGCGACCTCGATGCGGCATTTGAGACAGCTCATGCGCTGAAAGGTATGTACGCTAATCTGTCGCTCACTCCGCTGATAAAGCCCGTAAGTGAGATGACGGAGCTTCTGCGCAGCAGGACAGCCACCGATTACTCGGTACTTCTGGCAGATGCAAAATTACAGTTTGATATACTGCGTGATCTATAGACAGATCTCCCGAGAGAAATACTGATATGAAAAAGATAAAAAATAAAACAGGACTTTACATAGCCGTTACAGGCAGCCTGCTTATAGCAGCCATACTCATACTCGGTACTTACTGGTCAGGACAGAAAGCGCAGCAGGATACCGAAAGGGCAGTGACCTCTGTAAGCAAGCTGTATCTTGACGAGCTTGCAGGCAGGCGTGAACGGGTAGTCGCTTCTGCACTGGAACGAAATATAGAGAATATGCAGACGGCGGTCAGCCTGCTGACGGATGACGATCTTGGCGATATAGCGCATCTTCAGGCGTATCAGCAGCGTATGAGACAGCTCTATACTCTTGAAAAATTTGCATTTGTGGATACAAACGGACTTATCTATACCGCAGACGGCACCATGAATGATATAGAGCAGTACAGCTTTGACTATAATAATATCACCGAGCCTGAAATATCTGTACGGGACGATGGCAGCGGCAGCAAAAGCGTTATCATCGCCGTGCCTGTTGACAGGCTCCCCCTTGACGGACAGACGCTAAATGTCTGCTTTATGGAAATTGACATGAACACCATGCTGAAGGGCGTGTCCTTGCAGTCGGATAACAATAATACTACTTTCTGCAACATCTACACAAAGGACGGCACTGCTCTTACAGATATGGTCCTCGGTGGTCTTGCAAGTGAGGATAATCTTCTCAAAGCCATGGAACACGCCGATTTTGAAGATGATGTCACAGCCGATGATCTGCTGTCTGATTTTGAAAGCGGCAAGGGCGGAGTCGTATCGTTTACATATAACGATATAAAGGAAACATTGTCATACACTCCGATAGAAGGCACTGACTGGATGCTGACGTATCTTATCCGTGAAAGCGTTATAAGCGAAAATATAGGCTCGGTGTCACAGGGGATAATCGAACGAAGCCTTGTCCAGACATTTTTGACTGCACTTGTGCTGCTTGCTATGTTCTTATTCACCTTCCTGCAAAGCAGGAAGAATGCCGAGCTTGCCATTGAAAAAGAAACATCGGTGATAAGGCAGGGGGAGCTTGAGCAAAGATTACAGCTGCAAAATGAGCTGCTGGAGCAGGAGAAGCTTCGCACAAGGCAGGATCACATGATAACTGCCCTTGCATCGGATTACAAAAGCGTTTATTACGTTGACCTCGACTCTGATGAATGTATCTGCTACCGTTCGGAGGTAATGCCTGAGAAGGGACCGCAGGTGGGTGACCGTTTTTCGTACATTGAAGCATTCACCCGTTATGCAAACGAGGTCGTTGCCGAGAGTTACCGTGAGAGCTTTTTGCAGTTTATAGAACCCTGCAATATCCGCAAGCACCTTGAGAAGGAGCTTATCATTGCTTTTCGTTATCTGACTGTCGGAAAGAACGGTGAGGAAGCCTATGAAATGCTGCGTATGGCAGGAGTTCGCCACGCCAAGGACAGAGACGATCACATTGTCCACGCTGTCGGTGTGGGTTTTACGGATATAGACAGCGAAATGAGAGAATCTATGGCGCAGAGCCAGGCACTCAGCGATGCACTTGCCGCCGCAGAACAGGCAAGCAAGGCAAAGACCGCGTTCCTCTCCAGCATGAGCCATGAGATAAGAACTCCCATGAACGCCATCATAGGGCTCAACAATATAGCACTCAACGATCCTGAGCTTTCCGATAAAACAAGGGATCATCTTGAAAAGATCGGCAGCTCGGCAAACCATCTATTAAGCCTTATCAACGATATTCTTGATATGTCGAGGATCGAATCGGGCAGAATGGTGCTCAAAAACGAGGAATTCTCTTTCTCAAAGCTGCTGGAGCAGATAAACACCATTTTCATCGCTCAGTGTTCGGATAAGGGGCTGAACTATAACTGCCGTGTTATCGGCTCGGTGGATTCCCATTATATCGGGGACAATATGAAGCTGCGGCAGGTGCTTATAAACATTCTCAGCAATGCTGTCAAGTTCACCCCCGAAGGCGGAAGCGTGGAGCTTACTGCCGAAAGAACTGCACATTTTGACAACAGATCGACTCTGCTCTTTACAATATCCGATACAGGTATAGGCATGAGCCCTGAATATCTGCCCAAGCTGTTCGACACCTTCAGTCAGGAGGACAGCTCCGCTACCAACAAATACGGCAGCTCGGGACTTGGAATGGCCATCACTAAAAACATAGTTGAGATGATGAACGGTAACATCGAGGTGCAGAGCGAAAAGGGCAAGGGTACGACATTTACCGTTACGGTCACGCTTATAGATTCGGCATATTCCGAAAGTGACACAGAGGATACGGATATAAACCTTGGTGAGCTTAGTGTTCTTGTCGTAGACGATGATCCTATCGCCTGCGAACACTCGGAACTGGTGCTTGGCAAAGCAGGTATTGCCTGCGAGACGGTTCTTTCCGGCATGGAAGCAATAGAACAGGTAAGGCTGAGACAGGCAAGGCAGCGACCCTACGATCTGCTGCTCATAGACCTGAAGATGCCCGAAATGGACGGCGTTGAAACGGCAAGAGAGATACGGACGATCGTCGGTCACGAAACTGCTATCATAATAATCACTGCCTACAAGTGGGACGATGTGATCGACGAAGCAGAGAGTGCAGGGATAGACAGCTTTATTGCAAAGCCGTTGTTTGCAGATAATGTTATTGAGGAATTCA
>CADBTD010000002.1 GCA_902797535.1 uncultured Ruminococcus sp.
TTCAAACAGACCCACATCGGCATATCTTTCACGGTAAAGCCTTACGGCCTCTTTTGCGTCCTGTTCGGTCATGCCGCAGAAGTCACGAAAGCTGTCGATAAGCGGCGGTCCTATGAACCGCATGATATTTTCGGGCTCGGGTCGGTGCATGATCTCAAGAGCGTGTCTTGTGCAGCCAATTATGCCCGGTGCGGAATCGGTGAGCGTACCGTCAAGGTCAAAGAGAAGCGTGGTATATGTACCCATCAGAGCTCCTGTATCTGCTGCTGAAGAGCGGCATCTTTCTTAACAACGCCGTCTATCATATCCTGCTTTGCCTTTTCGAGCTTTTCTGCCAGAGCGTCATCGGAAAGAGCGAGCATCTCTATCGCAAGAAGTGCTGCGTTCTTTGCGCCGTTCACCGCAACTGTGGCAACGGGTATGCCCGAAGGCATCTGTACTGTTGCGAGAAGTGCATCAAGACCCTCGAAAGTTGACTTTATCGGGATACCGATAACGGGAAGAGTAGTATTCCCCGCAATAACACCTGCAAGGTGTGCTGCCATGCCTGCAGCGCAGATGATTACACCGAAGCCGTTTTTCTTTGCATTCTGTGCAAATTCCGCTGCCATAGCGGGAGTGCGGTGAGCACTCATGACACGACATTCAAAACCGACCCCGTAATTCTTAAGCTCAGTCAGTGCATTCTTTACTATCGGGAAATCACTGTCAGAGCCCATGATAACTGCGACCTTTTTCATATCCTCACATTACCTCCTGCTCAATAAAAAAACAGCAGCTTGATATGGATAAACTGCTGTTGTTTTGCCTATGAATGTGCTAAAGAGTACAGCGAACAAAGGGTACAGCCGTAAAGTACGGAAACACCCCTGTGCGAGTATGATAAGGAAACCGTATAATTCAACAGCATAACAGCTTTCTCCTCATTGCATAGCACTCCTTGTTTACATTATATATTTTACAATATTTCCGCAGAAATTTCAACAGAAATTAGTATAGAATTTATGACGACTTTGTAAAGCCTCTTTGTAATAATTGCATAAAATCAGCACAGACCGCTGCCGTCAAAGCGGCGTGATGCGGGGTCTTCACGGCCGTAAAGCACAAGGCCTTCTCTGCGGGGCGTTACCGAAAGCGAGTCGCAGAAATTTTCTCTTTCGCCCGCAGAAAGCGCCGCAAAAGCCTCGCACACGCCGTTTGTTCCCACCGCACGCATGACTGCGGCGGGGATATCGAATCTGTTCGGATATTTTGAACTGTACATGATGTTTGTCCTCCTTTTCTGAATATAATATGCCCGATAAGAAAATATTAATACCGGCTGTTTCCTGCGGGCGGAAAGACAGCGTATTCGCGGCATTGACGCGATTTTTTCCAAAACGTTCCGATGCGGTTGACAAAACGGGGGATAAATGATAGAATTAGACATAATCTATCATTACGGAGGAATGACTTTTGGAAGGCTTATACGAGGTCAAAACGATAAACGGACTGCTGGAAAAGTACGGATTTTCATTTTCAAAAAAGCTGGGGCAGAATTTTCTTATAAATCCGAGCGTATGTCCCAAGATAGCGGAACTCGGCGGTGCAAAAAGCGGTGTCGGCGTGATAGAAGTCGGGACAGGCTTCGGAGTGCTGACCCATGAACTGTGCAAGCGTGCGGACAAGGTGTGCGCTGTAGAGCTTGACGAAAGGCTCATACCCGTGCTGGGAGAGACGCTCGCCGAGCACGACAATATAAAAATATTCAACGACGACATAATGAAGATCGATCTGCACAGGCTGATAAAGGAAGAATTCGAGGGGCTCGATGTGACAGTGTGTGCAAATCTGCCCTATTATATCACATCGCCCGTGATAATGCGCCTTCTTGAAGAGCGTCTGCCGATAAAGTCGGTGACGGTAATGGTGCAGAAGGAAGCGGGCGTGCGGCTCTGTGCTCCTCTCGGGTCAAGGGAGAGCGGAGCTGTGACCTTTGCGGTGAGATATTTTTCCGAGCCTAAGCAGCTTTTCAATGTGTCAAGAGGCAGTTTTTATCCTGCGCCGAATGTTGACAGCTGTGTGATACGCTTCGACATCCGCGAAAACACCCCCGAAGGCGTTGCCGACGAAAAGTTCTTTTTCCGCACGGTGCGGGCGGCATTTCAGCAGAGAAGAAAGACCCTGTGCAATTCGGTGTCATCGACTCTCGGCATAAACAAAGCGGAGGTGACCGCAGCAGCTGCTGCCGCAGGACTAGACCCTGCTGTACGTCCCGAAGCCATGGATATGCAGCAGATGATTGCCTTTGCGAACGAATTATATAAGAATACCAAACAGTAGCATTACTGCACAAAGCGACAATATCCGCACAGTTTACATGATACAATGTCTTTACCAATCTATATCTGCAAGGAAGTGTAAAGGCATGGAGAAACTGAAGGAAAAGTTACGCATACCAAAAGAAGAGATATCGAACATACGGGCCGCTACGTCAAAAGGAAGAGCATACGCACTGAGATGCATCATCTCGGCGCTGGTCTGCTTTCTTGCGGGCTTCGGGAAGATGATAGGCTTTCCGAGCTTTATGAACGTGGCGGCTTGTGCTGTTTCGGGGCGGATGTCCTGGGCAGGACTTATAGGTGCTGCGGTCTCGTGCACCGTTCAGAGAAGCTTTGCGGCACAGTCGGTACAGCTCGGCGCTATGCTGGTGATAACTTCACTGAACATATTCTTTCCCGACTGGTCAAAAAGCGGCGACCCCATAAGGCTTTCGCTGACAACTGCCGCAGTGACGCTCACAACAAGCTGTATGGTGAGCGCTGTAAATCCCGACAGTTTCACCGTATCCATGAGGATAATAAGCTCGCTCTTATGCAGCTGCACAGTCTACGCCGCCGCATATATCGCAGAGCGTTCAAGGTCGGGCGAACCGCTTCGGGTGCAGGGACTGACGGCGGTCTATCTTTCGATGATATACATAGTGACAGTCTGCACCCTCTGCCTTGTAAAGATAGGACCTTTCAGTTTAGGCAGGGTGATAGCCTGTGCGGCTATACCTGCCGCAGCAAAGAAGCGCCGTGCCGCAGGCGGTGCGGTAATGGGAGCGCTTACTGCCGTATCCGTCACGATGTGCAGTGCATCTCTGGCGGTGAACACCATGCTGCTGGCCGCCGCAGGTCTTATATGTTCGGTATTCTGCGAACTCGGGCGGATACCCGCCGCACTGTCATTCATGCTTTCCGCAGCCGCTGCACTTGCAACAGCAGGACTGAACGGCGACACGTTCAATATGCTCGCCGATATAATCGCAGGGACAGCGCTGTTTGCCGCAATGCCCTCACGGCTGTTCGCAAGACTGACATCGCATTTTATGATACTCGGCTCGGCGGCTGACAGCGCAGGTCAGACAGCGTCATCAAGGCTGACCTTTGCGGCGATGACGATATCCGACATACGCAGAAAGCTGACGCTCGTATCGGACACTGTGGAAAGCCGTGCAGACAAGCTGACGCTTTCAGACCGTGTGATGTCGCAGCTTTGCCCGGGATGCAGGCTTTATGATGAGTGCCGCAAAAACGGCTGTGCGTCAAGGCTCGCGAAGTGGATAGACAGCGCCCCGTCAAAGCCTGCGGTATCGGGCTGTATACGGGCGCATATGCTTCCTCAGATAATGGAGCAGAGCAGAAAAACGCAGCTCGATGACCGTGCAGAGGCGCTCAGGCTGAAGGAACTTCGGGCGCTTCTCAGAGAGCAGTTGGGGGCGATGACGGATATACTCAATGACCTTTCATGCAGGCTCTCGCGCAGACGTGAAACAGACCCGCGCCTTTCCTCGGCGGCAAAAAGCTATTTTGAAAGATGCGGATACAGGGGCGTAAGAGCCTGCGTATACACCGACGAAAGCGGCAGCCGTCACGCCGAGATATATCTTTCGGGAGAGTACGGCGGCGAGACGCTCACGCTTACCGCCGGACTTTGCAGGGTGCTCGAATGTGACCTCGAGCTTCCGGGGATGACCTCGGCAAGCAGCATAACCAAACTAGAATTTGACGAGATACCGCCTTTAAGTGTGGATTTCGGGAGCTATTCGGCACTCGGTACGGCATCATCATGCTCGGGTGACACACTGGTCTTTGCGGATGTTTCGGCGGGAGAAAAGTATGTGCTGCTCTCCGACGGTATGGGTACGGGAAAGAGAGCAAGACTTGACTCGGAGCTGTCGGTGAACCTTGCTGCAAGGCTGCTGAGGACGGGGCTTTCAATGTCAACGGCTCAGCGGGTGATAAACTCGGTGATGCAGGTAAAGGAATGGGAAGAGAGCTTTGCTACGCTGGACTTTTTAAGGCTCGACCTGTTTTCGGGACGGGCGGAGTTTCTGAAATCGGGCGCCGCACCTGCATACCTGTGCCGTGACGGAAATGCGGTCAGGATAAACTGCGACTCCTTCCCTGCGGGGATACTTCCCGCCTGCGACCCCGATGTTTACGCCTGCAAGCTGTTTGACGGGGACATACTGATACTTGCGTCGGACGGCGCTCCCGAAGAAGTACTGTCGGAAGCTGCGGCGGATGCATATGAATTCCCGTCACTCACCGCAGAGCAGCTCGCTCTGAAGATAGGGTCATCATGCAGCAGACATTCATCGCAGCCCGCAGACGATATCACAGTTGCGGCGGTGAAGATTTCTATACGTTCCGACAGAAGTCTTTCGTAAGCCAAACAATACAACTCAGTCCGTAAAATCGGTCTTATTTTTCAATACGTAAAAATAATTTCAATAATTTTCGTCATATTGCACAACGCTGTTGATATAAATATGTGAGAACATGAGAAGTATAACCAAAGCTCTTGCATTTTTGTTCAAAATGGGTTAAAATGTAAATGTAGGAAAAATACGTCCTAAGTGCGTCAACCTGCAAAAACATAAAATCAATATTTTTTTATATGATATTCAGAAAAAGGAGGACTGCTGATGGCTAAAACAGTACCTGCTGATTATGAGCTTCCGCTTTATCTGTTTCACGAAGGCTCACTTTATACCGCATATGATTTCTTCGGCTGCCACCCGTATGAACGTGACGGAGTGAAAGGCCATATCTTCAGAGTGTGGGCACAGAATGCTCACGGTGTATCGCTTGTCGGCGACTTCAACAACTGGGACGAGAGCGCTTCCCCGATGGAACAGCTCGAGACCACAGGTGTATGGGAGATCTTTGTGACAGGTCTTGATACATTCTCAAACTACAAATATGCAGTGTTCGGCTGCGACAATAAAAAGCACATGAAAGCTGACCCTTACGGCACTCACATGGGAGTTGCTCCCGAAACAGAGTCGAAGATATTCGATATATCGGGATACAAATGGGGCGACAAGAAATATCTTGACAAAAAGCGCAAGGGCAACGTATACGACAGCCCTATGAACATATATGAGGTACATCTCAATTCATGGAA
>CADBTD010000003.1 GCA_902797535.1 uncultured Ruminococcus sp.
CTTATAAGCCGTCTTATGTCCGCAGGAAAATACAGGCGTATGAGCGCACATGAAAAACTGAGATACCTCACAAGGCAGGACCTGCGTTTTCTTGACCGCCTGGGTCACGGCATAAATGAGGGCGAAACGCTTACAGAATATCAGCAAAGACTTTCCTCGTCAGACGCACAGCAGATAAGCGGTCTTCTCGGTTTCATACCCGTTTATGAGACGGTCATCTACTCTGACAGAGAGGTCACCGAGGATGATGTGACCTTCGCAGAAAAGACCCACGATTCTCTGCGCCGCATGGTAAAAAAACGCAGGGTAAAAAGCATTTTTATGCGCCTGACCGAAGGTATTCACGGCAAAAGACAGTGACCTGCCGTACAGAAGATCATCAAAAGGATGTGATATGATTGTTCAAAGGAAAGATCGCAGTCATAACAGGCGGTGCAAACGGTATAGGAAAATGCATCGCAGAGGAATTTGAGAAAAACGGTGCTGAGGTCTGCGTCATCGACAAGGCCGGGGGAGACCATTTTGTTGGTGACATATCGGATAAAGCTGTGCTTGAGGATTTCGCTGACAGCGTCATAAAGCGCTTCGGCCGTGTAGATTATCTCATAAACAACGCCCTGCCGCTTATGAAAGGCATAGATGAATGCAGCTATGAGGAATTTCAGTATGCGCTCTCGGTGGGAGTGACAGCGCCTTTTTACCTGTCAAAGCTGTTCGCTCCGTATTTCGGCAGGGGCGGCAGCATAATAAATATCTCGTCCTCCCGCGACAGGATGAGTCAGCCTCAGACTGAAAGCTATACAGCTGCAAAAGGCGGCATATCCGCACTTACCCACGCACTTGCGGTAAGCCTTGCGGGAAAGGTTCGTGTGAATTCCATCTCACCGGGGTGGATAGATACAGCCTGTAAAGCCTATGACGGCGCAGATGCCCTGCAGCAGCCTGCGGGCAGGGTAGGGGAGCCCATTGATATCGCAAACATGGTGCTGTTTCTCTGTTCTGACAAGGCAGGCTTTATTACAGGTGAGAATATCTGCATCGACGGCGGTATGACAAGGCTGATGATATATCACGGCGACAACGGCTGGAAACTTGATACGGAGGTGTGAGATATGCTGCATAAGATAACCGACCTTATCGAACCCGATAACGGATGTGAAGGCTTCATGCCGGGTGAAGAACCTATGGTGACCCTCATACTTGACGACGGAAGAAGCATTAAGGTCAGCGACAGACTTGCCTACGAAAAGGAATGGGACGTGGGACGTGAGATAAGCGACGATGACATCAGTGCTTTTTCTGCAGGATAAGCAGGGAGTGATTCTATGAAAAAGGGGGCACAGTCAATGTGGCTTATAATATTCGGAGCAGTTTTTGCGGCGGCACTGGCAGGCCTTGTGTATATGGTCTTTGCAGTGGGGCGCTTCGGCGGGATAAAGGCACTCGCAGGAGATAAAAAATGGCTCGGACATCTGCTGTCACTGCTTGTGATAGCAGCGGTTTTCGGTGCGGTGTCGCTGTCTATGTCCGTGATAAACGGCGTCATAGTTTTTCTGCATGAGGTCCTTTTCTTCCTGCTTTTCGGCGGTGTGATGCGCATAGTCACCCGCATCAGCGGAAAGGAATCTGCCGTGAACTGGCAGGGCTGGCTGGCGATAGTTTCCTCTGTCATCTACCTTGCCATAGGCTGGTATCTTCTCCACCATGTCTGGCAGACCGACTACAGCCTCAAAACACAAAAGCAGCTGGATCTTCGCATAGCCATGTTTGCCGACAGTCACCTCAGCACCACATTTGACGGCGAAGGCTTTGCACGTTACATGAAGACTATCGAGGCGCAGGAACCGGATATAGTTCTCCTGCCCGGAGATTTCGTTGACGACTGGTCTGATAAAAAAGATATGCTCATAGCCTGTGAGGCTATGGGAAAAATGAAGGTGAGATACGGCGTGTGGTTTTCCTACGGAAACCACGACGAAGGCTTTTTCAACAACCGTAACTTTACCGCCGCCGAGCTTGAACAGGCACTCCGTGACAACGGCATACATATCCTGTCCGATGAATATGAGCTTGTTGATGACAGATTCTATGTTGTCGGCAGAAAAGACTACACTATGGGCGAACGCAAGGATATGACCGAGCTTCTTTCAGGCATAGACACAAGCAAATATATCATAGTCCTTGACCATGAACCTAACGATTACGATAACGAGGCCGCTTCTCCTGCTGACCTTGTGGTGTCGGGACATACTCACGGCGGACAGCTCTTCCCAGTCACCTATGTGGGTGAATGGTTCGGCATAAACGACCGCACCTACGGCTATGAGAACCGCAGCGGTACGGATTTCATCGTGACCTCGGGCATCTCCGACTGGGAGATACAGTTCAAGACGGGCACAAAGTCCGAATACGTTATTATCGACGTTTCACAGTAAAATATATGCCCCTGCAGCCGTAAAAACTGCGGGGGCATTATCTGTATCATATCACTGCCTTGCATTCAGCGCAAGGCTTTTTTTCAGCTCTTCTATGTATCTTTCGCCTATCTCGCTCAGCGAGCCGTGCTTTTTTCGTATGAAGCCTATCTCCATAATGCTGTTCTTGTTCTCGCTGTCCTCACGGAAAGGCACCACCACATACTCACTGCCGTTCATTTCCTCACACAGTATCCCCGAACACAGCGTGTATCCTCCCAGCGCTCTCATAAGCTCGCCCATCGCAGCACGGTCTGTTGCCTTTATCGTGCGGGGATATGTGTTCTCACTGAGTATCTCCTCCGCAAAAAGATACCCTCCGCTTCCGTTCTGCTCAAATGACAGACACGGGTACGGCTCAAGCTGTTCAAGCCCTATCGATTCCTCATTCGCAAGGGGATGTCCTCTCCACATATATACATATGCTCTGCACTTTATCAGCGGCATAAATTCAAGCTCGTACTCCTCCAGCATCTTCATTATGGGCCTGCGGTTGAAATTGCTCGTGTACAAGACTCCTATCTCGCTTTTTAAACTGCCTACGTCCTCTATGACTTTCTGCGTTTCGGTCTCCCTTATGGCAAACTCAAATTCAAGTGTCCCGAACTGCTTTACCGTTTCTATAAAAGCATTCACCGCAAAAGAATAGTGCTGTGTCGATACCCCGAATTTCCGCTTCATGTCCTTGTCCACATATTTCTCGCATACAAGCTCGTACTGCCTGTAGAGCTGTCCTATGCTCCTGAGAAATTCCGTCCCCTTCGCTGAGGGTACAGCACCCTTGTGAGTGCGCATGAATATCTCAAAGCCTATCTCCTTTTCAAGCTCGCGCACAGCACTTGTGAGCGTAGGCTGTGTTGTCCCGAGTTTTTCCGCTGCCTTGTTCATAGAGCCCTGTTCCGATATGGCAAGGGCATAGTTTATCTGCTGCAGAGTCATCATTTCCCACCTCTTTGCTATGATTTATTCTATGATATCATATGTTTTTCCATTTGTCAATAGTCGTGCCGCTGTATATATTATTCTTATCATGCGGTATAAATTATTTTTATATTACGCCCGATCTGTGATAACGTGTTCTTATATCAGACAGAGCTTTATGCATATTTTGTGACTGTTATACTCAAAAACCGCACTATTCCGCATTTTTGTCTTGTGACAACGTTGTCAACAATGCCTCTTCTCAGCTGCACAAGCCTTGTCAGGGCACAGTATCTGCCGTGAAAAATATGCCCCGGAATCGCTGCGATGTACCGCTTGAAGATAACGTTGTCACCTTTTTTTGTTGACCTTTGCGATCTTTTCGGATAAACTGGATACATCGAAAAAATTACCCGAAAGGAACTGATCGAAATGGCAGAATTAAAATTTGACACAAGGAAAATAAGAGCAGGCTATGAGCCCGCAGACAACAATCAGGCGGTATCTCCCCCGATATATCAGACCGCATCATATGACTTCAGAGATACCGAACACGCACAGAATCTCTTCACTTATAAAGAGGCAGGCTACCTTTACACAAGAGTGGGCAACCCCACAGTGACCTACTTTGCAGAAAGAGTCAAGGCACTTGACGGCGCAAAGAACGTTGTGGCAGTAGGCTCGGGAATGGCAGCTATATCCTACACCCTTCTGAATCTTGCGGCAAAGGGCGGCACGATACTCGCTTCTCCCTACGTTTACGGCGGCACGATAGATGCCTTTGACCGCCTTTTCCCCGAACTCGGCGTGAATATAAAGATCACAGATGCAGTGCTTGACCCCGCAAAGCTCGAAGCAGAACTTACCGATGATGTCAAGGCAGTATACGTTGAATCTATAAGCAACCCCAACGCTTATCTTCTCGATATCGACGCAATATCCGAAGCCGCACATAAGCACGGTGTACCCGTTGTAGTTGACAATACCCTTGCAACACCTTACCTCTACAGACCTTTTGAACACGGCGCAGATATCGTTGTCTACTCCGCTACCAAGTCGCTGACGGGTCACGGAAATATCATAGCAGGCCTTATCCTTGACAACGGCGATATGTCCCTTTACACTAAGGAACGCTATCCTCAGTTCTATGAGCCGATAGTTATGCTCAAAGGCAAGTCGCCCGCCGATATTTTCCCCGATAACTTCTTCATTTTCAGAGCAACTCTCGTGTACCTGAATCTTCTCGGTGCGGCACTTTCTCCCCAGGACGCTTACCTCGGCATAATAGGCCTTGAAACTCTTTCGGAAAGAGTCGCCAAACAGACCGCAAACGCCGAAAAGCTCGCCGCATACCTTGAAAGCAGTCCCGCAGTTGAATGGGTGCGCCACCCGAGCCTTGCAAGCTACAAGTTCAAGGCACTTGCAGATAAGCACCTGCCAAACGGCGGCGGCGGAGTTCTTTCCTTCGGTATCAAGGGCACTCCCGAACAGGAATCCGCATTCCTTAACAATATAAAGCTGTTCCACTATCATGTGAATCTGGGCGATGCCCGCTCGCTCATAGTTGACTCTCCAAACACCACCCACAGCGAACTTAATGAAAGCGAGTTAATACTTGCAGATATCCCCGCAAACCTTATCCGCATCTCCGCAGGCCTCGAAGATGCCGAAGACCTTATCGCTGACCTTGAACAGGCATTTAAAGCCGCAGGTCTTGTCTGAACGCTCAGAACGGAGGAAATTATGATGAAGAAAAACAGATTTACAGCGCTCATTCTTGCAGCAGTCACAGCACTTGCAGGATGTTCCGTCAGCAGCAGTGATACCGCTTCCGAAAGCAGCGGCAGCACTTCCGCTGAAACTAAAGCGCAGGAGTACAAATACGGCAGTATAGATATCCCCGGCAAGGACGGCGCTCTCTGCGGTGCGCCTATCTATATAGCTTATGAAAACGGCTATTTTGCCGATGAAGGTTTTGATGTCAATCTGATCTCCACTGACTTTGAGGCAAGAAAGATAGGCCTGAATAACGGCTCTATACCCATAGTCAACGGTGATTTCCAGTTCTTCCCCAGCATTGAAAACGGCATAGACGTAAAAGTCGTTGACGGTCTGCATGAAGGCTGTATAAAATTTGCAGTGCGCCCCGACTCGGATATCTCCACAGTCGAGGACCTGAAAGGCAAGAAGATAGGCGTTGACGAGATAGGCGGCACTCCTCATCAGGTAGCGTCGCTGTGGCTCGAAAATGCGGGCATATCCGCAGACCCCTCAAAGAATGAGGTCACATTCCTGCCGTACTCCGACGGCAATCTTGAATTTGAAGCCCTTGCAAACGGCGAGATAGATGTTGCGGCTTTGTGGGACCCTCTCGGTTCTATACACGAAAAAGCAGGTGATGTCAGGATAATCTTCGACCTCGGCACCGATGAGTATTTCGCAGACCATTTCTGCTGCTTCCTCTATGCATCGAATAAAGTTCTTGAGGAAGACCCCGAAAAGGTAGCGGCTCTGCTGAGAGCATACCGCAGGGCTCAGGAATGGATATATGAGAATCCGGAAGAGTCGGTGGATATCATCATCAACAGAAACTATGCCTCCATTGAGGATAAGGAACTTGCTGTGGAACTTGTTAAAGGCTACGGATATCCCTCGGCGGAAGAACACAGCGGCGAATGGGATAAGCACGTTGAAGAGGACGTGAAGTATTTCGTTGACGGTCTTGCAAAGATAGGCTATCTTGAAAGCGACCCCGATGATTTCGCACAGAAGATATATCAGAAGGTAGATGTCGGCTGAATATGCCGCATCCGAAAGGCGGAAAGTTATGAATACAGATGCAGCAGCCGTGCTCAGTGCTGTTCAGGTAAAGGAAAACAAAGCGGTCTCTGCACACGAAAAGGGACACAGCCGCAGAAATAACACATACTTCTTTCTGAGGATACTCTTTACAGTGTCGGGATTTTTTATTGCGATACTCGTGAATTTGTTCTTCCCTCAGACAGCCGATGTTGAGATAAAGGATTACCGGCTCAACATTTTCGGCATGAATGTCGGGCTGACCATAAATGATGCCTACATCTTCGTGCTTTCGGCGCTGATACTCGTCTATGCCCTGTCAGGTGTCAGAGCATTGAATGATAAGGACAGCCGAAGAAAGTACAGCAGAAATGCGGCATTCAGATTCGCTCTCGGCATAGCGCTCGCATTGTGGGATATAGGCGGCACAAAATTACAGCTCTTTGCTCAGCCGTTTTTTCCGGGTCCCGCACAGGTGATCGAGGCGTACCTTGCCGACGGCAGCTATATCGCAGAGAACCTTCTCTACTCCCTCCGACTCTATGCGGCAGGCTTTTCCTGCGGCGTGATTATGGGTGTGGGTACAGGCATACTCATAGGCTGGTTCCCGAAAGTGTATTACTGGGTGTTCCCCGTACTTAAAATAACAGGAGTAGTCCCCGCAGTTGCATGGATGCCCTTTGCACTTACCCTGCTGCCCAATTCCTTCTCTGCGGCGGTGTTTCTCATAGTTATCTGCGCATGGTTTCAGATAGCTTTTCTCACGGCGCAGGGCATTCAGTCCACCCCGAGACAGAATTACGAAGCCGCAAGGATACTCGGCAGCTCACAGACGGGACTGATACTTCATGTGGCGATACCTCACGCAATGCCCGATATCTTCACAGGCATAAGCTCTGCAAACGCAATGGCGTTCACCACCCTTGTCATGAGCGAGATGCTCGGACAGCCCGGAGGTCTCGGCTACTACATCAACCAGTCCAAGGTCTGGAGCGCTTACTATAAAGTGCTTGCGGCGATAGTCATAATGGCAGTGCTTTTCTCGCTTATCAACCATATCATAGGCCGCATACAGAAGCATACTCTCAGATGGCAGGAGGGAGTGTTGAAAAAATGAGCAGCAGTATAAGCATTACCGATGTGGGACGTGTCTATACCGATACCGACGGCAATAAAGTCACCGCACTTCAGGATGTTTCACTCGATATCCGTGAGGGCGAGTTCGTCTCGATAATAGGTCCCTCGGGCTGCGGCAAGACCACACTTCTGCGCCTTATCGCAGGCCTTGACAAACCGCGCTCGGGCAGCCTGACGATAGACGGACGGGATATCACCGATGTTTCCCCCGAACGGGGCTACGTTTTCCAGCAGGGAGGTCTTTTCCCATGGCTTACCGTAGAAAAGAACATCGCTTACGGACTCAGGGCAAGAAAGGTCTTTAAGCGTGAGCGTGAAAAGGTCTCCGAATATATCTCTATGGTGGGACTTGACGGCTTTGAAAAGTCATACCCCCATCAGATATCAGGCGGTATGGCACAGCGTGTCGCTATCGCCAGAGCACTGATAAACGAACCGAAGGCACTGCTTCTCGATGAGCCTATGGGCGCTCTTGATTCCTTCACAAGAAGCGACCTTCAGGATAAACTTCTCGAACTCTGGAAGCATAAGCGCATCACAATGATACTCGTCACCCACGATATAGATGAGGCTATTTACCTCAGCGACAGGATAGTTATAATGACCCCCCGCCCGGGCAGGATAAACAGGATAATAGACGTTGACCTGCCAAGACCGAGACACAGGGGCGGCAGTGAGTTTCTCGCCATGCGAAAGGAGATACTTGAGCTTTTCAGACTTGCACAGGCAGAACCTCAGCCCGAATATATGATCTAAGGAGTAAGGAAAAAAATGAAGATAAAAGAAAATATTTCAGGAATAGCCGAACTGACAGCAGCAGCAGTTCTTACTGTCGGTCCGCTTACATTTTTCAAAGCCTGCGGCGCACATGACGGAAAGTACATGGCGTGCCACTGGGCACAGAACGCAGTGGTGCTCTTGGGTGCGGTGCTGATACTTATCGCCCTGCTGCGGATCATCTTACCCGATATCGGAATAAAGACAGGCCTTTCAATATCTGCGGCTCTCGTTTCCGCATCGGTCATTCTTATACCCGGCAGGGTGATCGCTCTCTGCATGATGGATACCATGCGATGCCACAGCATATTCAGACCCGCTGTAACAGTGACTGCCGCTGTGCTGCTTGCAATATCTGTCATTGACATTGTCATCGGTCTGAAAAAGACCCGCCGCAGATAATGGATATCAGAAAGCTGATCCTTGCCGAACTTGTCCGAAGACCTTTCCGCACCTGTGTGCTCGTTCTTACGGCAGCGCTGATGACCGCCGCACTTTTCGGAGGTCAGGTGGCTGCACAAAGCCTCACCAACGGCCTTGACAGTCTTGAACAGCGGCTCGGTGCAGATATCATCGTCGTCCCCGAGGATTCCGATGCAAAACTTGAGGATATACTCCTTCAGGGCACGACGGGTTACTTTTATATGGATAAGTCCGTACAGCAGACTGTTGCTTCGGTGGACGGCGTTGAAAAGACCTCCGCACAGTATTTTCTCGTGTCCGCCAATGCCGAATGCTGTACCGTTCAGGTGCAGCTTATCGGCTTTGATCCGCAGACCGACTTTACAGTAAAGCCCTGGCTCAGAGAGAGCTTCGGCGGCGATCTCGGCAAAAACGAACTCATAGTCGGATCGTCCATCACAACTCAGGTGGGTCACACACTTAAACTCTACGGCGTAGAGTGCATGGTCGCAGGCAGGCTTGAAGCCACAGGCACAGGACTTGATACTGCGGTCTACACTACCTCCGATACTATCAGAGAACTTATCTCCGCCGCAGAGAAAAACGGCATAAGCGTCCTTTCACGGCAAAGACCCGAAGATGTGATCTCCTCGGTCTATATCCGCACAGCCGAAGGCTTTGACCCGAAGGAGGTCGCAGGTGAGATAAACCTGTCGGTAGACGGTGTCCGTGCGGTATGCACACGGTCAATGCTGACAGGCACCGCCGAAAAGCTGTCCGTCATCTCGGGCAGCATTTCTGTCCTTGTGAAAGCCGTGTGGGCAGCGGCGGCAGTAATAATGACAGCGGTCTTTTCAGTGCTTGCAGGTGTCCGCAGACGTGA
>CADBTD010000004.1 GCA_902797535.1 uncultured Ruminococcus sp.
ATATTATAGTACGACCCCTGTCCGACAAGTCGGGCAGGGGCCGCACTATAATATAATGTGGGATGGGATGTGGGCTTTTTGTTAATCGTCCCCGATCTCTTCATCGGTCAGGGCTTCAGCGCCTTTTGCGCCTGTACGGACTTTTATTACGTCCTCAACATCATATATGAATATCTTTCCGTCGCCGATATTGCCTGTGTAAAGTGCCTTTCTCGCTTTCTTTACCACCTGCGATACGGGAACGGTGCTTACTACCATTTCAGCCTTTACCTTAGGCAGCAGCTTGGGAACGATCTTTGTTCCTCTGTAGTAGTGCTGCTGACCCTTCTGAGTGCCGCAGCCGCGGACGTTTGTTACCGTCACGCCTGTGATGCCCAGTTTTTCCATAGCGGATATAAATGCGCCGAGTCTTTGCTCCTTGAATATAGCGACTATCTTTGTTAGCTTTTCGGGGTCGTCCTTATCTACTGCGAAGTCCTTTACGGGGACTGCGGTATCAAGGTCTTCGATGCCCTCAAGGTCCTCGGCTTCATACTCGATGGTTTCCTGTGCGAGGACGAAGTCTGAGTAAGCAGAGGGAAGTCCGTGTTCGGTAATGTCAAGACCCCTGATCTCCTCTTCCTTGCTTGCTCGCATGCCCCAGATCTTATCTATGATCTTGAAGGTGAGTGTCATGGTGACTGCTGTCCATGCGAGTATAGCGGCGATACCTGCGAGCTGATATGCGAGGAGGTTTGCTCCGCCGCCGTAGAACAGGCCGTTTTCGGTATCGAAAAGACCTACGGCTATGCCGCCCCAGAGACCGTTGCAGAAGTGTACTGCAACTGCGCCCACAGGGTCATCTATGTGCAGCTTATGGTCAACGAACCATACTCCGAACACCACGAGCACGCCCGATACGGCGCCTATTACTGCGGAGCCTAAGGTATCGGTGACATCGCAGCTTGCGGTTATAGCCACAAGGCCTGCGAGGGAAGCGTTAAGGCACATGGAAACGTCGGGCTTGCCGTAGCGTGACCAGGTGAATATCATGCAGACGAGAGTTGCGATTGCGGGGGCTACCGTAGTGGTAACGAGTATTGCGCCGAGCTGTTTTACTGAGGTCGCTGCAGCGCCGTTAAATCCGTACCATGCGAACCAGAGAATGAACACTCCGAGAGCGCCGAGGGTGAGCGAATGTCCCGGGAAGGCGTTTACCTGGATGACCTTGCCGTTTTCGTCCTTCTTATACTTGCCGAGGCGGGGTCCGAGTATAGCTGCACCGATAAGTGCCGAAAGGCCGCCTACCATATGTATAAGGGTCGAGCCTGCGAAATCGTGGTACATAGCGCCGCCGAAGCGTTCGACAGTCAGCCAGCCGCCGCCCCATGCCCAATGAGCTTCAACGGGGTAGATGACAAGGGATATAACTGCGGAGTAGACGCAGTATGAGATGAATCTTGTTCTTTCTGCGACTGCGCCCGACACGATAGTTGCGGTAGTTGCGCAGAACACGAGGTTAAAGAAGAATGCGGAGTAATCGAAAGAGCTCCAGTGGGTAAAGACATCGAGCGTCGGTGTGCCTATAAAGCCGCCGTTGTCCTTGCCGTAGATAAGACCGAAGCCGAGGGGCACGAAAACCGCCGTGCCGATACAGAAGTCCATGAGGTTCTTCATGATTATATTGCCTGCGTTTTTGGCGCGGGTGAAGCCTGTTTCGACCATTGCGAATCCGCACTGCATGAAGAATACCAGCACTGCACCCAGCAGGTACCATATTCCCCATATATCACTGCCGACCGCTTCGTTTACTTTTTCTATTACGGTCTGTAGTTCGTTATCCATAACTTTTCATACCTTTCATAGGAAAATAAAAACGAGGTGCGTTCATACAGAGCCGATGACCCTGCATGAAACGCACCTCGCTGTGCAATATTTATTTTTTGATCACTTTACATAGAAGAGAAGCTGTTCGTAAGTAGGATACGGCCAGTATTTTTCGCCGCAGAGAGCTTCCATCTGGTCTGCGGGAGCACGAAGCTCGCCCATCTTGGTGAGGATAGTTTCGTGATAGTATCTTGCAGCCTCTTCGGTGGACTCGATATTGTGTACTGCTGCAACAGCGTCTTCAAGTTCGGTGAGAGCCTTATATGTGGATGCAGCAAGAGAAGAGAGCTTTGTAACGAGTTCCTTTTCTACGGTAAGGTCTGCACCGAGAGCGCCTGCTGTTGCTGCGGTCTCGCTGAGGTCCTTGATATAGCTCATTACAGCGGGAAGGATATCCTTCTTAGCCATATCGATCATGGTAAGAGCCTCGATGTTGATGACCTTGTTGTACTCGTCAAGGAGTATCTCAACACGGGATTCGAGCTCGACCTTAGAGTACACGCCGTGTCTGGAAAGAACATCTATGTTCTTGTCATAGAGGTAAACGGGGATAGCGTCGGGGGTGGAGCGGAGGTTGAGAAGGCCTCTCTTTTCTGCTTCCTTTACCCAGTCCTCGGAGTAGCCGTCACCGTTGAAGATTATGCGCTTGTTTTCTGCGATAGTTTCCTTGATGAGCTTATCAAGAGCGTCCTGGAAATCGTCTGCGTCCTTCAGCTTGTCGTAGAACTGGTCAAGTACCTCTGCAACGATGGTATTGAGTATGGTCATAGGACCTGCGCAGGAGAGCTTGGAACCGGGTGAACGGAACTCGAACTTATTACCTGTGAAGGCAAAAGGTGAAGTTCTGTTTCTGTCGGTGGAATCCTTGGGGAAGTTGGGGAGCACGTCAACGCCGATTTCCATATAGGACTTGCCGTGTTTTTCGGGCTTATGACCCTCAGCGAGTGCTTCAACTATCTCATTGAGCTCATCGCCCAGGAAGATGGAGATGATAGCGGGAGGAGCTTCGTTAGCGCCGAGTCTGTGGTCATTTCCTGCGGTGGCAACGGACGCTCTGAGAAGGTCCTGATAGTCGTTCACGGCCTTGATGACTGCCACGAGGAAGGTAAGGAACACTGCGTTCTCGGAGGGAGTCTTGCCGGGGTCGAGCAGGTTGATGCCTGTGTTGGTGGAAAGTGACCAGTTGTTATGCTTGCCCGAACCGTTGATGCCTGCGAAAGGCTTTTCGTGGAGCAGACATTTGAAGCCGTGCTTTCTTGCGGTGCGCTTCATAAGCTCCATGATGATCTGGTTGTGGTCGGTAGCGATATTGGTGGTATTGAAAACGGGTGCGAGCTCATGCTGAGCGGGAGCGACCTCATTATGCTTGGTCTTGGCGGTGATGCCGAGGCGCCACAGCTGTTCGTCGAGGTCTTCCATATATCCGTTTACTCTTGTCTTGATAGTACCGAAGTAGTGATCCTCAAGCTCCTGACCTTTAGGTGCGGGAGCGCCGAAGAGAGTTCTTCCTGCGAGGATAAGGTCCTTTCTGTGGGAGTACATCTCACGGTCAACGAGGAAGTATTCCTGCTCGGGGCCGACGTTTGCGGTAACTCTTGTAACATCGTCCATGCCGAAGAGCTTCAGCAGGCGTACAGCCGACTTATCGAGAGCCTCCATAGAGCGGAGCATAGGGGTCTTCTTATCGAGAGCCTCACCTGTATAAGAGCAGAATGCTGTAGGGATGCAGAGCGAGGAGCCCTTGATGAAAGCGTAGGAAGTAGGGTCCCAGGCGGTATAGCCGCGAGCCTCAAAGGTAGCTCTCAGGCCGCCCGAGGGGAAAGAGGAAGCATCGGGTTCGCCCTTGACGAGTTCCTTGCCCGAGAATTCCATGATGACCTTGCCGTCACCGATAGGCGAGATAAAGCTGTCATGCTTTTCTGCTGTGATACCGGTCATAGGCTGGAACCAGTGTGTATAATGTGTGCAGCCCTTTTCAACTGCCCAGTCCTTCATAGCAGCGGCAACAACGTTCGCTACGTCGATATCGAGCGGTGTGCCGTCCTGGATAGTTTTCTTGAGTGCCTTGTAGACAGGCTTAGGCAGGCGCTGCTGCATGACCGTCTCATTGAAAACGTCTGTGCCGAAGATCTCAGGGATGTTCATAATTATTCCTCCTAAAGTACTGTGGTACCCGTATAATAAAAAAAGACACTGCGGACTCGAAGTTCATCGTCCACAGCGCCTTTGCTGTTTACAATACATAGTATACACCGAAGCGGGGTGTTTGTCAATACTTTTTCTTCAAAAAAATCAATTTCGGCGTTTTAGACCAATTTACTTTTATGATTTTCAAAAAAATCCGACAACTTGCTTTATTGGCTTTCAGCTGTTGAAAATGCCGTTTATCGCCTCGATGACGATACAGGTGACGTTATCTGCGCCGCCGTTTTCGATCGCCTTGTCTTTGAGTGCCTGTGCGGTGTTTTCGTGGTCTGCGGCAAGGATAGCGGCGATCTCCTCACGGCTGCACATATCGGACAGGCCGTCGCTGCACATGAGCAGTTTGACGCCGGGGCGCATAGTCACGGGCAGGCAGGGCTGAGCGTCAAGTCCGAGCTGAGCCTTATCAGCGCCGAGAAAGCAGGTGAGTTTGTGGTGGTCGGGGCTGTTTTTGGCTTCTTCTTCGGTGTAGACCCCTGATTTTATGTTTCTTATGGCGAGGGTCTGGTCTTCGGTTATCTGGAGAAGGCCGTTTTCGTCGCAGAGGTATATCCTGCTGTCGCCGAGGTAGAAGGGGTAAGCCGAGCCGTCTTTAAGGCATATTGCGGTAAAGGTGCTGCCGCCCCTTTCGCAGCCGTTTTCCGCGAGCATTTCGATTATCTCGTTGTTGGCGAGCCTTGCGAAGCCGTTCATGAAAAAGGGCAGGTCGGAGGCTGAGGAACTGCGCAGCTTTTCGGAAATATCACCGAGAGCAGCCGCAGCAAGAGCCGAAGCTCTGTCGCCGAAGGATTCACCGCCCATGCCGTCGAAAAGGCCGTAAACGTGAGTTTCGTCGCTGAGTTCGAGAAAGCAGTCGCCCGAGCTTTGTTCTGACACCGAGCTGTATTTTCCGTCAATGAAATAGCTGTCCTCGTTTTTTTCGCGCATAAGGCCGCGGTCGGTGGAAAAGCTGACCTTATAGTAAAGTTCGCCCTCATCTTTTCCGGGTCTTAGGTTAACGGGAGCCATTATAACGGGAGCAGAGGGTGTTTCGGGAGTATTCTGCTGTTCATCATGTCCGAGTATCTTTTTAATAAAATTATCAAGCATAAAATGCCACCTGACATATCATTCTTCTGAGGTATCCGTTTCATCTGCGTCTGTCACGGGGACTTCGGCTGTATCGTCGGCAGGGTCCGGGTCTTCGTCATCGCTGCTGAAAGGGTTGCCGATATATTCGGTGAGGATATCAGACGAGCGTTCCGGAAGGTCTGTCACTGCACCGAGCCAGTCGGGAGCGTTTGAAAGGTCACGCTGACGGTGTTCCTCGCGGGCTTTTTTAGCCGCTTTCTTTGCGTTGCGGGAGTTGACAGAGTCCTTGAGCAGGCAGTAGAGCACCGAGCAGACGGGCACAGCCACGAACATACCGAATATCCCGCCGATATCTCCGCCGACGGTGATAGCGAAAAGCACCCATATGCTGGGAAGTCCAACAGAGCTGCCCACGACTCTCGGGTAGATGAGGTTGTTTTCCACCTGCTGGAGAATGAGCAGGAATGCAAGGAATATGAGAGCCTGTTTCAGCGAGGTGATAAGTATAAGGAATGTGCCTATCGCCGCACCTATGAATGCACCCACTATAGGTATGAAAGCGGTGAGTGCCACAAGAGAGCCTATCGTTCCCGCATAGGGGAGCTGAAGTATGGTCATGCCGATAAAGCAGAGCGAGCCGAGTATGCAGGCTTCAAGGCCCTGACCGGATATAAAGCTGGAGAAGGTGTTTTTCGCAAGGTTGCCGACGTGGGCAAGTTTTTTTGCGAGCCATTCGGGAAGGTATGCTGTAGAGATCCTCCACAGCTGGTTTTTGAGTGTTTCCTTTTGTGCGAGCATATACACCGAAAAGAATATGCCTATCACGAAGTTTGTAAGTCCGCTTATTGTTCCCGACGCGAAGCTGAGCATACTGCCGAGGGTATCGGACACTATTGAGGTATCCTTTATCTTGCCGACCACCGTATCGGTGACCTTAGCCTGAGTGATGTCGGCTTTATTGAGCCATTCATTGATATCGGGATTGCTTTTCGCCATAGTGAATACCTTATTCAGGAACGAGGGGAGCTGGTCGTAAAGTGTCAGCATGGTCTCCTTGACCGAGGGTATCACCAGTGAAAGCACAGCTGTCACTGCGCCTATGCACAGTACATAGGTCAAAAGGAGCGAAACGGGGCGTGATATCTTTTTGCAGGCGGGGCTTCTGGGAGCGCCGTCTTTTTTATAGAACAGTTTTCCTTCGATAAAGCTCATGGGAACGTTCAGGATGAGCGCTATCACTATGCCTATCACGAAGGACGACAGTATCTCGGCGCCGAGCGCCAGCCAGTGTTCTACTGTCTTGTATTTTGTCAGTCCCCAGTAAAGTGTTACGCCGATGATGACTATTGCCAGCGTTTCCCAGAAACTGCGGTGTTTCTTTATCATTTTTATCTCCCCTGTTATCTTTTGATATCAAAAGCAGATGATCTTCTGTTTGTGCTTCTGTTATCAGTCGAGGCTTATCTCCATTATGGGCTTGAGCACGTCGCCGCCTGCGGGCACCATGGGAAGAACGTTGACGTCCTTGTCTATGACGCATTCAACGAGGCAGGGCTTGCCGCATTCGATTGCTTTTTTAAGGCCGCTTCTTACCTCTTCCTTAGAGGTGATGCGGACGCCTTCGATGCCGAAAGCCTCTGCGAGCTTCATATAGTCTGTACCTCTGTCGAGGGTGGTCTGTGAGAATCTCTTGTCATAGAATATTCTCTGCCACTGGCGCACCATTCCGAGAACGTTGTTTGTGAACACGAGTTCGATAACGGGTATCTGATGCTTTGCGAGGGTGGAGAGTTCGTTGCAGTTCATGAAGAAGCTGCCGTCGCCTGCGATGTTGACCACGGTCTTGTCGGGGTTGCCCACCTTAGCGCCGATAGATGCGCCGAGGCCGTAGCCCATAGTGCCGAGTCCGCCGCTGGAAGCGAAGGTGCGGGGTTCGGTGAAGTCATAGAACTGTGCCGCCCACATCTGATGCTGTCCGACTTCGGTGGTTATGACAGCCTTTGCATCGGTAAGGTCGTTGAGTGTCTTTATAACGTAGTCGGGAAGTACCTCGTTGACATCGTGGATAGGTGCCATGCTGAGAGCGTATTTCTTCTGCCACTCGGTTATTTTTGATATCCATTCGGGGTGACGCTTCTGTTCAAGGGTATCGTTAAGGCGGGAGAGAACGTATTTCAGGTCGCCGTTTACATAGCAGTCGGGTTTTACGTTCTTGCCTATCTCGGCGGGGTCTATCTCAACGTGGATGACCTTGGTGTGTTTAGCGAAGGTCTTGGTATTGAGAGCGACGCGGTCGGAGAAGCGTGAGCCGAGAACTATCATCAGGTCACATTCGGCAAGTGCGAGGGAAGCGGTCTTTGTTCCGTGCATACCGAGCATACCCACATATCTGGGGTCTTTATTATAGTATGCCGCCTGACCCATGAGGGAGAGGGCGATGGGAGCGTCTATCCTGCTGACAAATTCACCGAGAGCGCCCTCGGCATTGCAGGAAACTATGCCGCCGCCTGCGTAGATGAAAGGCTTTTCGCTTGCCCTGATAAGCTCTGCGGCGCGGTCTATCTGTTCGTTGATGTCATCGGGGTTATGGTTGATGACGGGTGCGGGTGTCTTTTTCTCGTAGTCGGTGACAGCCGCAGTTATGTCCTTGGGGATATCGATAAGTACGGGGCCTTTTCTGCCTTCGTTGGCGATATAGAAAGCTTTACGCACGGTATCTGCGAGGTCTCTGACGTCCTTTACGATGAAGTTATGCTTTGTTATGGGCATGGTGATGCCGCAGATATCGACTTCCTGGAAGGAGTCGAGACCGAGTGCGGAGGTGCCCACGTTTCCTGTTATGGCAACGAGGGGGATAGAGTCCATATTAGCGGTAGCAAGGCCTGTTACGAGGTTCGTTGCACCCGGGCCGGAGGTGGCGATGACAACGCCGGTCTTGCCGGTGGTGCGTGCAAATCCGTCGGCCGCATGGCAGGCGCCCTGTTCGTGGGCGGTGATTATATGGGTTATCCTGTCCGAGTATTTATACAGTGCGTCATAGATATTGAGTACTGCTCCGCCCGGGTAGCCGAATACGGTATCCGCACCCTGTTCGAGCAGGCATTCAAGTAATATTTCCGAACCGTTAAGTTTCATTTTGATTTCCTCCAAGCAAAAATATATATACTTAATTATTATACATCAATCGACAGCATTTGTCAATATTATGCGGGCGAAAAAAAGGACTGCCCGAGGGTGTCGGTGCAGTCCTGTTCGTTATTTTGCAAGGAGCGCTTCAACGAGAGAGCGCTTTTCGTAGAGCACGCAGCCGCCCGGGTGGTCGTCTGAAAGCAGTCCGCCGTCTGCAAGGGCACGAAACAGCGGTGATGCCGCCGCATCTTTAAGCGAGGTGTCACGGACGTTTATGTCGGAGTACGGAGAGAAAGGACATGGCTCGGCGCCGCCGTGAGAATTGATATGGAAAAAGCCTCTGCCTGCCGCAATGCACCCGCCCGAGCTTTTTTCGTCACCCGGGAATGAAACGAACACGGCTTCCGGGTGGTCTTTTCTCAGGGAGGCGAGCGCAGACGACATTATCTCGCGTTCTCTGTCTGTGGGGGCGAGGTGTTCGCTGTTTCCGTCGGCGGGGACATATTCCACATAGACTATCAGGCGGCAGCCTTTTGCGATAAGTCCGCTGACAAAGGCTTCATCGGTGACTTCTGCGGCGTTGGCGGAGGTTACGGTCACTGATGCGCCGAAAATAAGTTTTCTTTCGTGCAGTGCCGCCATGCTCTGACACAGTTTGTCATAGACACCTTCGCCCCTGCGCCTGTCGGTGGTCTCTCTGCCGCCTTCTATGCTCATGACGGGTATAAGGTTGCGGCATCTGTCGAAAAGTCCGAGGTATCTGTCATCGATATAGGTGCCGTTGGTGAAGATAGGAAAGAGGATATCCTTTATATCCCCTGCCGCTTCGATGACCTTGCGGCGCAGAAGCGGTTCTCCGCCTGCGAGGAGTATGAAGCTGATGCCCATATCTTCTGCCTGATGAAAAATGCCGAGCCATTCTTCGCTCGTAAGCTGGCTTACGGGAGGGGAGTCATTGGTGGCATCGCTGCATCTTGAGTAGCAGCCCGAGCAGTGGAGATTGCAGGAGCTGGTTATGCTCGCAATGAGAAACGGCGGCATATGTATGTCTTCTTTTTCAAGGGCGGCACGCCGTTTTGAAGCGCGTCTGCTTGCGGCGGCAAAACCGAGCATGAAAGCGCTTTCCTTAGGGTCGGAGAGGGTGGCGCGCACCGCTTCTTTTACGATGCCTTCGACGCCTTCGGTCATGTATTTCTGGATATCGAATTTTTCGCTCATAAGGATCACCTCAGTCGCTCATGTCACGGTCGAGGTTAACATAGAATGTGTAATCCCCGAACTGCTGTGAAAGTTCATTCTTTATCTTTTCCGCTATATCTGTTCTTTCCTTTTCTCTGAAATCGAAGATGAGGTCAAAGGAAACGGCTTTGGCGGCGTTGTCGGCGTAAAAGCCGTGCATCTGGATTATCTGCGGATACTTATCGGCGGCGGCACGGACAGCTTCCTTTATCCTGCGGGAGGTCTCATCGGAGGTATTGGAGGCGTAGACACCTATGGTGAGCAGTGCTCCGAATTCGCTGTATATCTCGGGGACTATGCGCCTTGAGAGAGCGTCAAGCTGTTTTACGGTCATTTCGTCGTCGAGCTCAACGTGTACCGAGCCTATACATTCCGAGGGGCCGTAGCTGTGGAGTATAAGGTCATATGCACCTTTGATGCCGTCGTATGAACACAGCTTGTCTTTTATGCCCTTGGAAAGCTCGGGCTCTATCCTTGTGCCGATTATATTGCCGAGGGTCTCGGAGATTATCTCATAGCCTGCCTTGAGTATGAAAAATGAGATGGCTATGCCGAGAATGCCTTCGATATTGAGTCCTGTGATAAGGTTTATGACTGCGGACACAAGGGTGGCAAGGGAGATGAAAGCGTCACCCGAAGCGTCGGCGCCCGATGCTTTCAGGGAGGAGGAGTTGAGTTCTTTACCCTTTTTGGTGAAGTATCTGCCGAGGAAGAACTTTGCGGCGACTGCGGCGGCTATTATTATAACGGATACCGCAGAATACTTCACGGCGGCGGGCTTTATAAGGCGTGTGACGGATTCTTTCAGGGATGCCGCACCCGCAGAGAGGACTATCACTGCGACAACGGAGGAAGTTATATACTCTATCCTGCCGTAGCCGTAAGGGTGTTCACGGTCAGCGGACTTTGCGGCTATCTTTGTGCCGATTATCGTTATCACCGACGAAAGGGCGTCGCTGAGATTGTTCACGGCGTCGAGCAGTACGGAGGTCGAATGTGCCGTAAAGCCGACTATCGCCTTGAATACGGTGAGCATAACGTTTACGGCTATGCCTTTATAGCTCACCTTGATTATTTCCTTTGATCTGTCCATGTGGGTCACCTCAGATACTATTTTGCAAAATTAAATTGAACTAAATACATTATATCACAAAGCCTGCATTTTGTCAAGTGCTTATGACCAAAAAAAGACCCGCAAAACAAAAATTTTTTTATCACGGAAGGGGTATATACTATATTTAGTGGTCGGAGGAGCAGCGGACGGCATATATAGAAACAACCAATGTGAAAGTTGCACAAAAAGCAAAGACAAACATTGTTTAAAATCACATACAGAAAATTTGAAGAAAACTATGGAAATTTGTGTGTTAATCTGTTATAATAATATATGTGACAGTGCGCCTGTCCGCAGGACGGGCAATAACGGGCGGCATCAGCCGTGCCGTTTCAGAAGATGTCAAAAATTTATATTGGAGGTATATTACCAATGGCAAAGAAGTATTGTTATCTGTTCAAAGAAGGTAACGCAACCATGAGAGAGCTTCTCGGCGGTAAGGGTGCTAACCTCGCTGAGATGACCAACATCGGTCTTCCTGTTCCTCAGGGCTTCACCATCACCACCGAGGCCTGCACTCAGTACTATGAGGACGGCGGAATCAGCGACGAGATCCTTGCAGAGATCAACGAGTACATCGTAAAGATGGAAGAGATCACCGGCAAGAAGTTCGGCGACAAGGAGAATCCGCTTCTCGTATCGGTACGTTCCGGTGCTCGTGCATCAATGCCCGGTATGATGGACACCATTCTTAACCTCGGTCTGAACGAGACTGTTGTTGAGACCATCGCTACCAAGTCCGGCAATGCAAGATGGGCTTGGGACTGCTACAGAAGATTTATCCAGATGTACTCCGACGTTGTTATGGAAGTCGGCAAGAAGTACTTCGAGGAGCTC
>CADBTD010000005.1 GCA_902797535.1 uncultured Ruminococcus sp.
CTGTGCTCCGAAGAATGAGAAGATAGGCTTTAAGAGTGTGCCGAAAATACTGTCGGTAGAACCAAATGAACCCATCAGTATTATAGCCACAAATATTACTGTTATGTTAGAGTCAAACACGGCAGCCCATGCTCTCTTATAACCCTGTTCGATAGCGCCGTTAAGAGTTTTGCCGAGCCTTAACTCTTCCTTTATTCTTTCTGCAACGATTATGTTAGCGTCAACACCCATACCTATCGAAAGTATGATACCTGCGATACCGGGTATCGTAAGTGTAAAGCTTTCAAAATCCTTGAAGAATCCCGAGATGCAGGCGAGTGAACCAACTACCTGACCAACAAGTGCGATAACAGCAACAAATCCGGGAAGTCGGTAGAATACTATAAGATATACCGCAACAAACGCAAATGCTATGATACCTGCCATAAGCATAGCAGAGAGAGCACCTGTACCGAGTGTCGGGCTGATAATGTTCGTGCTTGTAGCTACGAGTTTGAACGGGAGCGAACCTGCATTGATCTTATCTGCAAGTGCCTTTGCCTGTTCATAGTCGAAATTGCCCGATATCTGAGCCTTACCGCCTGTGATAGCCTCATTAACGTTAGCATCGGATATCATAGCGTCATCCATCCAGATGGAGATATCACCTGAACCTGCAAGCTCGGTCGTTGCATCTGCGAATGACTTTGTACCTGTATCATCAAGTTCAAGGCTTACTACCCAGTCAACATTACCGTTGTCATTCTTATATCCGGCAGCCTCAGCCTTAGTGACCTGTTCACCGGTCATGATCTCTTCGCCGTCCTGTGAAGAGCCCTTTACAAAACGCAGTATAGCGGTCTCACCAAGTTCGCTTACAGCGGTCTCAGGATCAAAATCACTTTCTCCTGCCTGCCACGGAAATGATACGATGACCTTATTCTTTTTGTTATCGACATAGACCTCACTGTCAGTAATGTTAAGGTTAAGCAGTCGCTGTTCGATTACTGCCTTAGCCGAAGCCATGTCATCTTCAGTAGCGTTATAATCATCAGCGGGACCGAATGTAGCGTTAACACCGCCCTGTATATCGATGCCCCATCTGATCTCCTCAACGCCCTTTATGACGGTAAACTTAGTGTCGCCGAACATATAATGCACGCCCATAAATGTAAGGTATGCAAAAGCAAATATCAGGATAAACACGATAAAGAATACCGGCTTTTTTGCACGTCGCACTTTCCTTCCTCCTAATCCGTTTTAGCTTTATAAAAGGGCATAAATCCCCCTTAACAAGCCGATTTACCATAATATTATACTACTTTTCACAACCAATGTCAATAGAAAATCGGTATTTTTTTAAACTTATACAAAAAAGCCGGACATTTTAAGTCCGGCGCAACTATGACTTTATCCTATCCGCCCCGCTTTTGATAACGGGTAAATTCGCAATATGACTCTGCCTTTAAATGCAGACAACGGCAGCCGTCCGAATATCCTGCTGTCTATTGAGTATTCCCTGTTATCACCGAGAACACGGAAACCGTCCCCTGAAATATCGGCAACACGCTTGACTATATTGCTGTCTTTAAGGGAAAACACTGCGATATCTCCCCTGCTTATACCCATTCTTTTTAAACACAGAAGCACATCTCCGTCACTAAGAGCAGGCAACATACTGTTCCCGTCTACCCTTACAGCAGAAACACCGCAAATGAGAAGAAATAACGGTAACGAAGCGCAGATCAGCGGAAATATGACATCAGACTTTTTCATCTTCGTTTACCTCAAGCACCGAATGCAGATATTCCAGATACTTACTTCTGATAGACGGGGTCAGCACTTTGACATCATTGCCGAACTGAAACAGCCATCCGTAAAAAGGAGGCGCCGGCTTGACTCTGACATTTATATGAAAATGCTCGTCATCATCAGGTATAAGGCTTACGTCCATACCGAATCGGTCAAGAACAACATTAATATACTTGTTGGTATTTTTAAACCTGAGGCTGACCATTTCATCATCACCGCTGAACATTGAAAAACCAGTCTCAATATGTTCATTCATATCAAATCCGTCAGGGAGCGGCAGTCGGGATTCTTTCTGTATGCGCACAAATTCCATACGATCCACTCGGAAATTTATTACCTTTTCATATTTAGGATAGAATGCCGCAAGATAATATTTTTCATCATTCCAGATAAGCTCATACGGCGAGCATATCCTGTCTCCGCCCTCACGATACTGTTTTTCCTTTTTGATATCGTAGTCAAAATAGCGGAATTTGATCTGTTTATTTTCAGCAATAGCCTTATATATAAGGTCTATATTAGCGAAAATAGTTTTATTGATCGGTGATGTACTGCGATTAACTCTCAGCTGACGGCGAAGTTCACGGGACTGATTCTCACTTGCAAGTGAACGCAGCTTGTCGATCAGCGCTCCGCACTGTTCATTTGTGAGTATCCTTGATGAATTCACTGCATCAGCAAGCAGTTTGAGCTCTGCAAGCTCAAACTCTCTTTTCACAAGGCTGTAGCTTGCATTCTTCCCTTTAGTCTGTTCTATTTTCAGACCGAACAGCTGAAGTGATTCTATATCCTGATAGATAGCCTTTCTGCCTGCACTGATACCAAAACGTTCAAGCTCCTCAGTCAGACCCTGCATCGTTATGCCATGTTTATCATCTGTCTTTTCTGAAAGTATCCTGTAGATATACAAGATCCTCAGTCTGTTGAGTTCGGAAGTGCCTTCCACAGATACATCACCCTTTCACGGGTCGATGAAGCTTATGCTGTAAGCTGTCTTGACATCATCTTTACTATCTTCACTCCGAAGTTATTCTCACACATGAAGTGAAGTGCAAATTCAGCAGCGCTGCTTGTACAGGAATCAAGCTTATCACGAAGATACTCGATAGCCCTGACAGCCGATGCCGGTTCCCCGACTATATAAAGTCTGCTGGAAAGATCGAGATACATAACGGGTATCTCGATAGCAGTCCCGCTAAGATCCTTTACAGACATTTCACCGATAGCTTCATAACCGTTCTCATAATACATAAGATCATCCCTCTTTCATCATAATGCTGTTTACGAAGAGCTTTTCTCTTCTCTGATAATAGTATAGCATTATAATTGTACCGAAATCAGGACAATTAGGATATTTTTTTGACGGCATCGATCTATTTTTGTCAGAAAACAAAAGAATGCCGTAATTAAATTATAACAAAAGTTATGTCAGGTGTCAAGCACCTGCACTTCAGCGCCCTTTTTATCCGAAGAGGGCGTAAACTGTGAAGCCAATACTGCAGCAAATACAAGGACACATCCCAAAAGTTCCTTATGAGACAGGTGCTCACCAAGAACAGCCCAGCCTGATACTGCGGCAATGACAGATTCAAGACTCATGGTCAGTGTAGCAATCGCAGGGGGAGTATGCTTTTGTCCTATTATCTGAAATGTATAAGCAAGACCGCTTGACATGATACCTGCATACAGAATGGTGTAACGTGCAGCTATGATGCTGTCAAGAACCGGGTTTTCTTTCAAAAGCATCACAATAAGCATAAGTGTTCCTGCGGTAAAGAACTGCAGACACGACATAAGAATACCGTTTACTCCCCTTTTATTAAAATGATCAACAACTATTATATGACCGGCAAAAAAGAATGAGCAGAAAAGTATCAGCACATCTCCCTTATCAAGTGTGAAGCCTTTTTTAATGCAAAGAAGATAAAATCCGAATGCAGCTATGACTATGCAAAACCATAATGCCGCAGGTGCCCTGCGTTTAAAAAGAATAAGCTCGAACAGCGGTACGATAACGATATATAGAGCTGTTATAAAGCCTGCCTTTCCTGCTGAAGTCATGACCATACCGCATTGCTGCAAAGATGATGCTGCGAACAGCACAACACCGCAGCATATCCCGCCCTTGACAGTAGTATGTGTATCGACAGCTGCAGCGGTACTGTTTTTCTGATTTTTTCTGCCGAATACCAGCACGACAGGAATAAGTACTATACCTCCTATATACATTCTTATGGAATTATATGTGAAAGGCTCGACATATTCCATGCCTTTACTCTGCGCTACAAATGTAGTGCCCCATAATACAGCTGCCGCAAATAGTAAAACACTGCCTATCAGCTTTTTATTCATACCATACTCCTCTTCTTTTTCAATTATCGTTTCTGATTATATCACATATACAGCTGTCATTCAACAAGTATTTTGTAAAATATGTTTTCTGCGCAGTTTAAATTTAACAAAATTAAATTTAATAAAGTACTTGACAAAGAGCAATAATAATGATATAATATACACAAGATAAATTTAGTTCAATTTTATTTATCTCAATTAATATACGAAGGAGTGTTTGATATGTCAGTTTACGATTTCAAGGCAAAGAATACCAAAGGTGAAATTATTGATCTTTCGGAATTCAAAGGAAAAGTTCTTCTTATAGTCAACACAGCAACAGGCTGCGGCTTTACCCCACAGTATGATGAGCTTGAAAAGCTGTATAAGGATTATAAGGACAAGGGACTTGAGATACTTGATTTTCCCTGCAATCAGTTCGGAAACCAGGCACCGGGCACAGATGATGAGATCGTTTCATTCTGCAAGATGAAATTCGGGGTAAGTTTCCCTCAGTTTTCCAAGACAGAGGTCAACGGCGAAAATGCTCATCCGCTCTTCAAATACCTCCAGCAGTCAATACCTTTTTCAGGATTTGACCCCGACCACCAGCTTACTCCGATACTTCACGATATGTTTGTCAAGGCTGACCCCGACTATGCATCAAAGCCCGACATAAAATGGAATTTCACGAAATTTCTTATAGACAAAAACGGCGAACCCGCTGCAAGATTTGAACCGACAACATCTCCTGCGGATATCGCATCTGAGATAGAAAAGCTGCTGTAATATAAAGCCCGTGAGATGATCATCTCACGGGCAATTTGCATTATTGTACAAAAAAACGTACTTATTTTTCTGTTATGATCTTATACATATCGGGACGGCGGTCACGGAAAAGTCCCCACTCAAGTCTTGCTTTATCAAGCTCGTCAAGGTCAAATGAAGCAGTAAGCACCGTATCACCTTCACGCTCTGCCTGTGCGATCACCTTACCAGTGCCGTCGGTTATGAAAGAAGAGCCGTAGAATTTCAGCGAAGAAATCTGTCCGCCGTTTTCTTCGGATGGTTCAACTTTCTCAATACCGTAGCGGTTGGCGGCGATAACAGGGATCATATTTGAAGCAGAATGTCCTGTCATACACCTTCTCCAGTGAGGCATACTGTCGGTTTCCAGTATAGGCTCAGCACCTATCGCCGTAGGATATAACAAAATGTCTGCTCCCATAACAGCCATAGCTCTTGCAGCCTCGGGGAACCACTGATCCCAGCAGATGCCTACACCTATATTTCCGTATGCGGTCTTCCAAACTTTGAAGCCTGTATCTCCCGGAGTAAAATAAAATTTTTCCTGGTAATAGTGATCGTCGGGAATATGCGTTTTCCTGTAAACACCAAGCACACTTCCGTCAGCATCAATAACAGCGATGGAATTAAACAGACGATTACCGTCACGCTCATAAAAACTGATGGGAAGAACAACTTCAAGTTCTTTTGCTACTTTTTTAAAATGATCTACAGCATCATTTTCATCAAGAGATTTTGCGAAAGAATAGTAGTCATATTTGCGTTCCTGACAGAAGTACTGCCGTTCAAAAAGCTCGGGAAGAAGAATAATATCAGCACCTTTTGCCGATGCCTCACGCACAAGTTTTTCAGCATGAGCAATATTTTCCTCCACATCCTTTGTGCAGTTCATCTGAACCGCAGCTGCTGTGATCTTCATATACTATCTCCTTTTGGTATCTGCTGTGTTATACAATGGATATTTCCGCCTCCGACAATTATATCCCGTGCAGGCACTGGAACTATACGGCGATCGGGGCACCATTCCGACATAAGTTTTACAGCTCGCTTGTCGCTTTCTTCATTATCTCCGCCAAACTGCGGAAGAATCACTGCGCCGTTCGTAAAATAAAAATTCACATAACTTGCCGCAAGGCGCTCTCCTGCTTCTCTCACGTCTTCGCCGTCTTCAAATACATAGCCGGAAAGGTCCTGCTCTGTTACACAAACAGGTTTATCAGGCACAGGCAGTTTTCTTACAATAAAGCTTCTGCCCTTTGCGTCAGTTTCATTTTCAAGGGTGTCAAGGCACGCCTTTGAAAGCGGATACTGCGGGTCATCCTTGTTATCTGTCCAGGCCAGGACCACCTCGGCAGGCTTCAAAAATGCGCACACATTGTCAACGTGCTCATTAGTTTCGTCATTATATATGCCTCTCGGGAGCCATATGATTTTTTTTGCTCCAAGATATCCGCATAAGGTATCGGTTATCTGTTCTTTTGTCATCTGAGGATTTCGGCCGCCGCTGAGAAGACAGCTTTCGGTTACAAGAACAGTCCCCTCGCCGTCAGAATGTATCGAGCCGCCTTCAAGAACAAAATGCTGAGCATCATAGCTGTCAAAGCCCTGCAGCTCACAAAAAAGCCGTGCAAGCGCATTATCACGTTCCCAGTGTGCATACAGTCCGTCAAAAGTGCCGCCCCAGGCATTGAACTGCCAGTCAATACCTCGCACTTCTCTGCCGTTAACAACAAAAGTCGGCGCAGTATCTCTTGCCCATGCGTCATCGGTGGGGATATTTATAAGAGTTACATTGTCGACGTTACCGAGTGCAGCCTGTGCAGCTTTTTCGGTGCTGTCACTTACAATGACATACACTCTTTCATCAACTGCGATCTCTTTAATGATCTGCGAAAAGACTTGCTGTGCTTTGACAGCACCATAAGGCCACGACCCGGGACGTTCCGGAAAGATCATTATTGTAGCCTGATGTGGTGAAAACTCCGCAGGCATATAAAAACCGTCGTCTGCAGGCAGAGAAGTATATCTCATGAAAGTCTCTCCTTGAAATCATTATACCCGAACCGTTTGACGATCTCATAGCTTCCGTCATTATGAAGTATAGCTATATCGGGAAGCGGCATACCGTTAAATGTATTATTCTTTACCATTGAGTATATTGCCATATCCTCAAAGCAAAGACGGTCACCCTCTTCAAGTTCGGTGTCAAAGCTGTAATCCCCTATTATATCACCCGCCAGGCAGGTCCTTGAGGAAAGCCTGTAAGTATATTTCTTCACTCCGCTTTTTTCAGATAAGAAGAGAGGAGGTCTGTACGGCATTTCAAGAACATCGGGCATATGACAGGCAGCAGATGCATCCAGTAAAGCTATATCCATGCCGTTATGAACTATCTCCATGACCTCGGTAACAAGGTATCCCGCATCAAGCGCTATAGCTTCACCCGGCTCAAGATATACATCAACTCCGTACTTCTGACGGAATCCTCTTATCAGCTCTATAAGCAGCTCGGTATCATAATCAGCTCTTGTAATATGATGCCCGCCGCCAAAATTCACCCATTTCAGCTTGGAAAGATACCTGCCGAATTTCTCTTCGACCGCAGCGAGGGTCTTTTCAAGAGCGTCGGCTCCCTGTTCACACAGAGTATGAAAGTGCAGTCCGTCGATAATATCAAGCACCTTTTCATCAAATTGCGAAAGTGTAACACCAAGTCTTGAATTCGGCGCACATGGGTCATATATCGGTTCGTCCTGAGTTGAGCATTCGGGGTTTATACGCAGACCTATGCTAACGCCTTTGCATTTATCCGAAAATTTGTACAGCTGGGAAACAGAGTTGAAAACGATATGATCGCTTATCTTAACAAGTTCGTCTATTTCCGCGTCCTTATATGCAGGGCAAAAAACGTGTACCTCTCCATCAAACTCTTCCCTGCCAAGCCTTGCTTCATAAAGTCCGCTGGCAGTTGAACCCGCCAGATATCCCGAAATGACGGGGTACACCGAAAACATCGAGAAAGCCTTTTGTGCAAGAAGTATCTTACAACCGCTTTTCTGCTGAACATCTTTCAGTATCTCAAGATTCTTTATAAGTTTTTTCTCATCAAGAACGTAAGCGGGAGTGTCAATTGTCCGAAAAACAGGACTGATAACATCTATCATGTCAGTCTACCAATGTGGGGTTCTCATCAACTACCCATGGCAGTCCGTACTTATTGAGAGCATCCATATAGGGATCGGGGTCAAACTCCTCAACGTTGAATACACCCGCACCGCTCCACGTACCGCTTGCTACCATAGCAGTACCTATCATTGCGGGAACGCCCGTGGTATAGGAAACCGCCTGAGCGCCTGTTTCCTTATAGCATTCCTGATGATCGCACATATTGTAGATATATACGTTCTTTTCCTTGCCATCCTTTATGCCTCTGAAAATACATCCGATATTAGTCTTTCCTACGGTACGCGGTCCGAGAGATGCAGGATCGGGCAGAAGTGCCTTGAGGAATTTGATAGGAACTATCTCATGACCCTCAAACATCACAGGTGTGGTCGAAAGCATACCTACATTCTGTAAGCAGTTCATGTGGGTAAGATAACTCTGACCGAATGTCATGAAAAAGCGTATACGCTTTACGTTAGGGATATTCTTTGCAAGAGATTCTATCTCCTCGTGGTGAAGCAGATACATATCCTTCATGCCTACACCATCAAAATCATATTCACGCTTTATCTCCATAGGCTTTGTCTCTACCCAGTGACCGTTTTCCCAGTAAGATCCGTTTGCGGATACTTCACGAAGATTGATCTCGGGGTTGAAGTTCGTAGCAAAAGGATAACCGTGGTCACCGCCGTTGCAGTCAAGGATATCTATATAGTGTATCTCATCAAAATAGTGCTTTAATGCGTAAGCGGTGAATACGCTGGTAACACCCGGGTCGAATCCTGTACCAAGAAGCGCAGTTAGTCCGGCTTTTTTGAATTTCTCGTCATAAGCCCACTGCCAGCTATAGTCGAAGTATGCTGTAAAGCCTTCTTCCTTGCAGCGTTTCTCATAAGTTGCACGCCATGCAGGGTCATCGGTGTCCTCGGGCTCATAGTTTGCAGTATCAACATAATTGCAGCCACATTCAAGGCAGGCATCCATTATGGTAAGATCCTGATAAGGAAGTGCAACATTGAGTACAGTGTGAGGCTCAAATTCCTTCATAAGAGCAACAAGCGACTCAAAATCATCGGCATCAACCGTTGCAGTAGTGAGCTTAGCCTTTGTATTCGGACGAAGTCTGTCTGCCAGGTCAACACACTTTGACTCAGTTCTGCTTGCTATGCATATCTCTGTGAATATGGGGTTCTGACAGCATTTGAATATCGCTACTGTTGCAACTCCGCCGCAGCCTATAACTAATAATTTCATGATGATTCCTCCTTGGCAATGATAAAATTTATCTATATACGATCGGTCAGGACCTTTCTTCCTCTTCGAGAAGATCCTCGACGTATCTCGGCAGCATGAAAGCGCCTGTGTGAAGATTGGTAGTGTAATACCATGTTTTCAGTCCTCTTGCATTCCAACGTTCAGCGTCGAGATCGTGAAGCGGATGATACTTCTTGCTGGCAAAGCCAAACAGCCAGTATCCCGACGGACAGGTAGGTATATGAGCCTGATAAACACGGCTTATCGGGAATGAACGGTATGCCTTGCGGTGCATAGCACGACAGGCATCCTCATCTTCATCAAAGAACGGCGAACCATGCTGATAAACCATTATGCCGTCATCTTTAAGCGCCTTGAAGCAGCTGCCATAGAACTCCTTTGTAAACAGACCGGCTGTGTGCCCAAAAGGATCGGTACTGTCGTTTATGATAAGGTCATATTCACCCTCGCGTCCGCGAAGAAAGCGAAGTCCGTCACGGAAATAGACCTTTACTCTCGGGTCATCAAGCCCTTTTGCGTTATCGGGGAAAAACTCCTGACATACCTTAACAAAAAGCTCATCGGGTTCAACGACATCTATCTCTTCTATTTCCTCATAGTAACTCAGCTCTCTTGCAACGCCGCCGTCACCGCCGCCGATAACAAGCACTTTTTTCACATTAGGATGTACAGCCATGGGAACATGGACTATCATCTCATCATAGGTGAATTCATCCTGCTCCGAGAATATCACGCTTCCGTCCGAGGTGATGAACCTGCCGAACTCGGGCGACTCAAATACATCTATACGCCTGAAATCACTGTCACCCGAAAAAAGCTGACGCTCTACTCTGATGGACATTTTTACATTTGCTGTGTGCATTTCCGAAAACCAGAAATCCAAAAGATCACCTCATCATCTATAAATCTTATATATCGTCAGAACTCATTCAATAAGCACATTCAGCTTTTCAAGGCTTCCATCTTCGGGGCCCTGCATTGAACAGCCCTTGTCCTTAGCATAAAGGATATAATCGATTATCTCTTCCGTCACCATCTCACCCGGCGCAAGTATCGGTATTCCCGGGGGATAGCACATTACGAATTCTCCGCATATCCTGCCTGAAGTCTCTCTTATAGGTATAAGTTCCTTTTCGGAGTAAAATGCCTTCTGAGGAGTAGCTGCGACTATAGGAGTGATATACTCAGCATTATGCAGTTTTGAAGTCGGTCTCGAATAAAGGCGCTTTATATCTTCAAGCGCACCCACAAGTCGTTCGATATCCTGTATCCTGTCGCCTATTGAGATATAAGCAAGGATATTTCCGATATCTCCGAACTCTATCTGTATATCGTACTCATCCCGAAGCAGGTCATAGACCTCAATGCCCGTAAGACCGATATCACGAGTATATACAGAAAGTTTGGTGACATCGTAATCATAAATGCTGCTGCCGTTAACAAGGTCTTTACCGTAAGCATAATACCCGCCGATAGAGTTGATCTCGCTTCGTGCATATTCAGCCATCTGCTTTACCTTTTCAAAGCTGTCTCTGCCCCTCAAAGCAAGGTTACGGCGTGATATATCGAGACTTGACAAGAGAAGATAAGAAGCGCTTGTTGTTTGGGTAAGATTGATTATCTGTTCAACATAGCGTGTATTCACATTCTCGCCAAGCAGAAGAAGAGAACTTTGTGTAAGGCTTCCTCCTGATTTGTGCATAGAAACAGCAGCCATATCTGCACCTGCCTCCATAGCGGAAACAGGCAATTCTTCATGGAAGTAAAGATGAGTACCGTGAGCCTCATCAACAAGACACATCATATCATATTTATGAGCAAGCTCAACTATAGCCCTGAGGTCAGAACATATGCCGTAATATGTAGGATTGTTTACAAATACAGCAGTAGCATCCGGATTAGCCCTCATTGTTTCCTCAAGAATTGAAAGCTCCATACCAAGAGAAATGCCGATATGAGAATCAACATCGGGGTTTACATATACAGGCTCTGCACCGCAAAGTACCAGTGCATTGATAACGCTTCTGTGAACATTACGCGGAAGGATTATCTTATCTCCCGCCTTACAGGCTGTAAGCACCATGCTCTGCACCGATGAAGTAGTGCCGCCGACCATAAAATATGCGTGTGCTGCACCAAAAGCCTCAGCTGCCAATGCTTCTGCATCATAGATAACAGATACAGGATGGCAAAGGTTATCGAGAGGCTTCATAGAGTTTACGTCAAGGCTGACGCATTTTTCGCCAAGAAGCTGTACAAGCTCGGGATTGCCCCTGCCGCGCTTATGTCCGGGGACATCGAAAGGTACTATCCTCTGACGTCTGAATCTTTCAAGCGCCTCATAAACAGGAGCTCTTTTCTGCTTATTTATATCCATATTCTCACTTCCATATATAAAGTAAAAAAGGCAATGCGCAAAACGCATCACCTGCAATAAGATCTTGTCTGAAAGACCGCCCTTGAGCAACAGCGGGAACTGCCGATTTACTTATTGACCGTTTCACAAGTGATTTGATTATAAAGTGATCATCTTATAAAAAGCAGGGGCTTTTCGCACCCAATCAATAATGCAGCAAATGCTGCTTTTCGGCTTTCGACCCGCCTGTCCGTCTGGGCTATGCTTTTAGTAAAAAGCGGTCGTATTCCTTACGGAATGTATATCATATTATAACATATATATTGTTATTTGTCAATGCCATAACCACATTTTTTTATCACAATAAAGATCGCAGTAGAATTTATTTATATTGACAATAATATAAAGTTAATGTATACTAAAAACATAAAAGACCCTGCATTTTGCAAGGTCTTCTGAGTGGAGCATAGGGGATTTGAACCCCTGACCCCCACACTGCCAGTGTGATGCGCTACCAACTGCGCTAATGCCCCGTTAACAGAGAATATTATATCATAAAACGTTTTTTCTGTCAACCGGTATAATTAAATTTTATTTTTTTACTAAAACATTTTTTCCTTTTAGTCATCAGCGCCAAACAGATACTGAAGATAATTGATATCCTGAAGTATAGTATCTACACCATCAATGCCAACTGTATAATGAGCAACAAGCTCATACCCCAAAAGCCTCAGTTTTCCTGCTATAAGCTTTGTTGAAGAGATATCAGTCGCCGATGGCTTGCAAAAATTCCGCGGATGGTTATGGGCAAGTATGTATTCATGACAATCGGGATAATCTTCAAGTACCTTTATGAGATTATTTATATTGAAACTCAGCGAATCCTCGATACCCTCATTTATATAGCGGCAGTCAACAATCTTCTGGTTTTTGACAGGAAACAGGTACAGTTTTTCTACAAGCTCAAATCTGAAAATTGCCTTTAAGTACCTCTCAAGCATATCACGATCTGAATATTCAAGGGGTATTTGATAGTCATCAACACACATTCTTCTGAATAGTGCAGCCATGAAAGCTATATTATCCATCTCATCTTCACTGAGTCCCATGCACTGGAGAGAATTTCTGTCTGAAAATAAAAAGTTCTGTACATCACCAAAATTATTGATCAGGTCTTCAGCGAGTTTTTTCAGTTCTTCGTCACTTCTGTTTTTAGTACTGAAGTGCAAGATGATCTCAATAATATAAACCGGAGAATAGCCTTGCAGAGAATATCCTTTTTCAGCAAATTTTTTTACTATCTCCTTTTTTCCATTTATATTCTTGTCCTTCATCCGAGATGCCTTTCTGCAATAATTTGATAACCATAATAACTATATATAGATATGTATCATCAATATAGATTATACCATTTTTCTCAGAAAAATCAAGTGGAATTTCTGAAATTTTAAAAATATTTGTAAAATTTGCATACAGTCAGCGTAATTATTGTTGATTATGCACATATATCTATTGGAGTAACTATATGTCAGAAAAGTCATACATACATTCGGGTCACAGAAAAAGAATGCGCCAGAGGTTTTCTTCATGCAAATACGATCTGGCATCATTTTCAGACCATGAAGTGATAGAAATGCTCTTATTTCACAGCTATAAAAGACAGAACACAAATGAGATCGCTCATGAGCTTACAGCGCGTTTCGGAAGCCTGCTCAATATCCTCACTGCGCCTGTTGATCAGTTATGTTCAATAAAGTACATTGATAAAGCTGTAGCAGCAGATATCAGATTATTCGGCGAACTGTATATGTTTCTTACCGGATATGAAAACAGCAGGCCCGACCTTACCGATCCAAAGCTGATAATGGACATTGCAGAGAAACATTCAGAAAAAAGTAAATATGCCTTTCTGATAATTTCGATCAATAACAGCGGAAAACTGACAGTCAGAAAACAGGATGAGCAAGACATTTTTTCTGCACAGATGAGTATTCTTTCAGAAACAGCAGTTAACATAGCCACTTTGGAGATATTCCCCGTTAACACTATAAATGCCAAGCTTGACAGCAGCCGACTTATAAACGAATTGAATGCATTCTGTATCGCAAACAAAATTGAATATACAGATCATTATTTGATACGAAACGGTAATATAACTTCCTGCATAGCCAATGATATGTTCTGAAGATCACATATACACTAAAAATAACTGTCCGGTTAGTCAATAAATAACGCCATAGTACTTCCGAAGATATATCCGAAATACTATGGCGTATATTATTTTATCCGAGCCGCACATAATTGTGCGTCAGAATCTTATCTCCCCGTGTTTCTCGGCTGAGAAGACTGGCTGTTCGCTGATGCGGTATTCTGTGCGGATGCAGACGGCTGAGTTGTCTGTTCATTGCCGCACTGGCAGTTTCCCGATGGATCATCAAGTCCCTGTGGGAAAAACTCACTTGCCGGAAATGATATCTTGTCAAAAAGTTCACACGGACTGTCGGTATTTGCTGCACATTCCTTTTCGGGCATACAATAATCATATGCAGGTATCATAAGCGGTACAGGACGTGCAAGCTGTATGATCGCAAAAATACCGATTGTTATTGTAATCGTACTGTCAGTTTCTCCGGCTGCGGGCGGGTCAAGGGATGCATCAAGACACATAGGCGGTGCTATGCTGACAGTAGCAACAGGAAGCGTACATATATCACATGAACAGCAGGCGCATCCGCTTACAGGTGAAAC
>CADBTD010000006.1 GCA_902797535.1 uncultured Ruminococcus sp.
AGTATCTTTATGTCCTCGTTGACTGTTGAAAGCCAGTCACGCAGATTCTCGCAGGCAGATGTGAACTCTGCAAGCAGACATACTCCGCCGCCGAAATAATCGAACACAAAGGCAGGCTCATTATATGCAAGAGTGTAGTATTTATCAAGATTTGACAGTGTAAGTCCGCTTTCCGCATACTCCCTGTCACGAAGAATATAGCTTTTTATAACATCGGCGTTCTTTGAGCGCACCGACTTCATAAGTTTGTCAAGGCGCTCGCACAGCACCTCGTTTGATTCAAATATGATCTCAAGTGCGGGGAAAACAGTCACGCTGTCAAGAGGTTCGGTCCGTCTTTGTGTTTCCGTGTCAAAGTGTGCCGCACTGTCTATCTCATCGCCCCACAGCTCTATCCTGACAGGTTCACGTTCGGACACGGGGAAAATATCTATTACCGAGCCGCGCACCGAAAACTGTGCCTGACCCTCTACCATTTTGCACCTGCTGTATCCTGCCGCAAGCAGCTTGTGTACAAGGTCATCGACGCTTACCTCTCCGCCGACTTTCAGATCAAAAGAATAGCTTTTCAGCACCTCGGGCGGGATAGTAGCCTGAGCCGCCGCCATAGCTGATGCACACATCACCCTGCACTGTCCCGAGCTTATGAGTGACAGTGCCTCGAGCCTGCGGTGTACATACTCGTTTGAAGCGCCCTCCATTGCCGCAAAGACGTATTCCTTTTCGGGAAAAACACAGGCTGTCCTTTTGCCTGCAAAGGTGTTTATGTCGTCAGCAGTCTTGACGGCCGCCGCTTCGTCTGCGCATATCATCAGCACCGGCACTTCCGCAGAAAGGCAGAAGGCTATATGCGCCTTATGCACAGCAGAAACACCTGTGACCGAAACAGGCGTATATCCGCCTGCTACGGTGTCATAAAGCTCATTATAAAATCCGTTTTTATGCAGTATCCTCTGAAAAATATCCATATCAGCACCCTTACTTGTTGTACAGGTTCATCGCCTTGTCGGTATCACCGCCGATGATGAGCTCTGCTGCTGCCGCTGCATCTTCAAGGCGTGAATCGAAAGCCTTCTGCTGCTGTTCGTCAAAATGACCCAGCACCCAGTCTGCAAGGTCATAGTCGGGATGAGGCTTTTTGCCCACTCCCAGCTTTATCCTCGGGAAATCCTCACCGCCGCAGAGAGCGATGATGCTTTTAAGGCCGTTGTGACCGCCTGCACTTCCCTTTCGTCTGATGCGTATATGACCGGGCTCAAGGGATATGTCGTCGAATATCACAAGAACGTTCTCAATGGGTATCTTGTAAAAGCTCATAGCCTGTGCTATAGCTTCACCGCTGTTGTTCATATATGTTTCGGGTTTCATGACAAGCACACGCTTCCCGCCTATCTGCGCCTCACCGACAAGCGCCTTGAACTTATGCTGTTTTACTTCAAAGCCGTACTTCTTTTCAAGCGCCGCTACAGCCATAAAGCCCGCATTGTGTCTTGAATTTTCATACTGTATCCCGGGATTTCCGAGACCAACTATTATATTTTCTATCTTTCCCGCAGGCGAAGCGCCCTTTCCCTTTGATATCCTGTCAAAAGCGTCCCAGATACTCATAATGCTCTCCTTTTCAGACTTTCCGTTTTAATACAACACTAAAGGGGCGCACATTGACGCTTAGCGACAATGACCGCCCTGTATTAATAGGTATATTCGTTTCCTGATATATTATAGCACAGTACATCCGATATTTCAAGTAAAATTTTTGTGTACTCGAAATGTGCGGTATCCTGACTGTTAAAGGCAGTTTATGTTGACAAAAAATTTTTTTCGAAAAAAGCACTCTTTTTAAAATCGCACTTGCAATTTCAATAACATTGTGGTATAATAATATAGATTATGAGAAAAACAGCATATTGAAAGGCAGAGTGAAGATAATGGCTGACAGTAAACAGCACATCCATCTGATAGACCTTAATGACCATCCCGTTTCCTGGTGGAACAAGCTTTTGTCCCTTGCGCACGAGATACGTCTTAACCCCACCCTTTATTCCAAAGCCTGTGAGGGCAAGATAATGGGAACACTGTTCTATGAGCCTTCAACAAGGACACAGATGTCCTTCCAGACCGCCATGCTTCGTCTCGGCGGCACTATAATAGGCTTTGACAACCCCGCGACATCTTCCGTTGCAAAGGGCGAGAATCTTAAAGACACCACTAAGATAGTTTCGGGCTATGCGGATATAATGGTCATGCGCCATCCTGTTGAGGGTTCGGTAAAAGCAGCGGCACTCACAGCCGAATGCCCCGTTATCAACGCAGGCGACGGCGGACATCTTCACCCTACACAGACGCTGACTGACCTTTTCACGCTGAAAGAAGAAAAAGGCACTCTGAAAGGTCTTAAAATAGGCTTCTGCGGCGACCTTAAAAACGGAAGAACAGTTCACTCGCTCATCAAGGCTATGCTGTGCTTCAAAGGCACTGAATTTGTGCTGATATCTACTCCCGCACTTTCTCTGCCCGCATATATAAAAGATATGCTCTCCGCAGCAGGTGTGCCTTTCCGTGAGGCGGACAAGCTCGAAGACGCTATATCCGACCTTGATGTGCTCTATATGACCCGTATCCAGCAGGAAAGATTTGCGAGCCGTGAGGAATACCTCGCACAGAAGGGCGCTTACATACTTGACAAGGCTAAGATGGACAAGGCCAAGCCCGACATGATAGTGCTTCATCCCCTGCCGAGAGTCGATGAGATAGCCATTGAAGTCGATGACGACCCGAGAGCTATGTATTTTGAACAGGCAAAGTACGGTATGTATATAAGAATGGCTCTGATATACACTATCCTGAGGGGTGACGGCACTGCTTCAAAGCTGATAAAAGGCAGAGAGCATAAACATACTGTCTGCTCAAACCCTGCCTGCATAACACATAAGGAGACCTATCTGCCGCACTACTTTGAAGGAAGCGGCGACATACTCACCTGCGAATACTGTGACAACAGAACTCTCATCTGATAATGTAAGGAGGTCGGATCTTCCCCGATGAATCAGCATATAATGCCTGAGGGCGACAGACAAGTAGTAGAGATCGACCGTCAGGGCGATATAATGTATACCTATTATAACGACGGTCTTGTAAAGATAACTAAATTCAGAAAAAAGAAGATATACTGGGGCAGAGTCATGATAGCCGCAGTAGTGTTCATACTTCTGATGTTCGGCTTTGTACAGCTTTTCAAAGCGATAGGCAGTGCATTAAAAAAGGACAGCGGCTCGCTTGAACAGAAAAGTCCCACCGAACCGGCTTTTGTTTTTGACGGCACAGTCGAGAAAAACAATGCAGGAGGCTCGGCAAAGGAGGACAGCGACGGCACCTCGTCGGAAACCGTCAGCGAAACCAAAGATCCCGGATATTCCGGCATCGAGCTGAAAGTATGTATCGACCCGGGCCACGGAGATGTTGACTTTGGCGGTGTAGGCGGAGAGGGTATGCTTGAGAAGGATCAGGACCTTGAACTCAGCCTCATGATAAAGGAATACCTTGAAAGCTGCGGCGTTACCGTAACTATGACAAGGGAGACCGATACGAACGTATCTCTTTCTGACAGATGCAGCAAGGCTAATCTGGCAGGTTCAGACCTTTTTGTTTCTATACACCGCACCTCAGACCAGAACTCTCTCGGAAGCACTAACGGAGTTCAGGTATGGGTCAACAACAAACAGCCAAGATATGACACTGCACTTGCGCAGAACATACTCAACGCACTTTCGGAAGTCGGGATCTCAAGAGACCTCGGCGTAAGATACGGCTATGACGGTCTGCCCGATTCAAATTATCAGGTGAATATGGACACCGTGATGCCAAGCTGTATGGTCGATCTGGGATTCATAACCGATGACACCGACAATCAGCTTTTTGACCAGCACAAGCAGGAATACGCCCGTGCTATAGGTGATGCAATGATAAAGACCGCTGTTGACCTCGGCGTTGTCAGCGAAAACGGCGAAAGACTGCTGAATGAACAGCTGCTTTCAGACGGAAAATCAAATGTCACAATGAACTGATAAACAAAGCAGAAAGGCTGCTGTACTAAAAAATGTACAGCAGCCTTTTCTTTATTTGAGTTTATCAAGCCCGTCGTATTCACAGAAATTCTTCAGGTCATATAAGAACAGCACCTGATCGTATCCCGAAGGATCCGTAAGGTCGGAGAGCGTTTCGTCCTTGTCGAAGTACTTCGGGTCAACGAATGTTATCTCGGAGTAGTGAGGGCAAAGAAACGGCATGAAGCAGTTTCCGTAATCAGAACCTATCACAAGCAGCTTCAGCCCATCGGCTGTGGTCTTTATGTCAGCGTACTTGCAGTCGGAATGTCCCAGAAAGAACGAATACTTGTCCGCACGCTGCAGACCGCTCCTGCTGTATACGGATGTCCTGTTGTCTATCCCGTCACCGTCATACACATCGCAGGATATGACATAGCTCCCGAACTTACAGCGGTAAGCATTTATCCTGTCGTAAGGCACTTTTTTTATCCCGCTTTTTTCCGCAAGGCTTCCGTGAAACTCAACATGAGTGTACTCAACATCATAATTGGATATACTGTAAAGTGACCCGCCGAGTTTCGGCACAGCCGCAGAATATGCCGCATAGGCCCCCTGCTGATTCCAGCGGTCTTCGGTGCGGTAGAATATGTAATTGTCCCGTACCTGATACATAGCGCCCCAGACATCTATCGGGGTGACATCTGCATTTATACGCCTGTAGAGCCTTTCTATCATCTTCTGCTGGTCTATCGCCCCGGAATACGGCGGCATTTTATCACGGTATATGCCCGAAGCCGTTGGCACCAGCATGATATACGTCGGTATCTCGGGATAGGCAGAATGAAACTGTGTCACAGCGTCAGCCGCATTGGCCACCTTTTTCTTGTCATAGCTGTCAAACAGCTCAACAAGCCTTCCGTTTTCCTCGTCATAGTATATGTCAAAGAACTTTTCCTGACCCAGCATCTTTGCCGAAAGAGTATAAAGTGCTTTCATGTTTCCGCCCATCGGGAAAGACTCTCTCAGCAGTGTCTCGCCGTCTTTGACAGAACGCATATCTGCCAGTTCTCCTCTTCCGAAAAACAGCGCCAGCACACCCGAGCAGATGACAAAAAGAAAAAACACTATGATAGTGATACGGTCTGTGAGTTTTTTCATATATCACACCTCGCTCAGATATTTATCATGTACGCCGTACAAAGCAGCAGCAATATGACTTCCGCCACAGGCATAAGCAGCTTCAGAAGTCCGGAATTTATCCTCTTGATGACCACAGGCAGCACAGACCCTGTTGCCACAAGACCCAGCAGCAGAGGCAGCCAGCTTTCTGATATAAGGAAGAAGAATGTCTCGGTATCATTTTCGTTGAAGCCGAATTTATATTTCGGGAAGCCTCCGGACAGCCACAATGCACTCAGCGCAGGCACAGCTGCCGCAGCGGCAGTAAACAGCTTTGTCATCACCGTATACAGAAACTTATGAGGATATTCTGCTTTTTTTACAATGAATGACTGAAGCATCATCAGAAGCGTGCAGACCACACCTGCACAGAGCCATGACAGCTTAAAGCTGTACCACATCATCACCGCACATACACTAAGTGTAAGTGCGATGCCTTTGCCTTTTATTTCAGCAAGTGGACGGTATATGTACTCCCTCATCCAGGAGGTTATATGCACATTATATCCCAGCAGTCTGCCGTGAAGGTCATCGGTGACCAATCTGCGCCGTATAGGCTTTTTGACGGGAAATCCCAGCATAAGCGCTGTGCCCTGTCCCATATGCAGCATTCCCGCAATACAGGTAAGAAATGAAGTATACCATATAAGCGAGGACAGCATTATAGATGCGGCTCCCCTCATATCCTTAGGGACGGAAAGCATATCATTCCAGATATCATACAGCCTGCGTGATATAAGAAGATATTCCGCAAGCCCTGCTATATATATCATTATACCTCTTGACATCCTGCGCCTTGACATTGCAGGTGCCTTGAAATACTGTGAAAATCTGCTGTATCTCAGCACAGGTCCTATGTGCATGGATGGGAAAAACCAGGCATACGCTGTCAGTGCAGTGAAACTCGTCTGAGCTTCCGCAGTGCCCCTGTACACATCTGTTATATAGGATATCATGTGCAAAGGCAGTACCGCACCGCCTATCGCAAGCACACCGCTTCGTGAGAGGCCGCCCGATGCTGTCATGTATCCCTCAAACGCAAGCACGCCTGCGTTAAGTGACATATTCAGTATGAAAAGCGCCTTTCGGTGTTTTATCTTATCGGGACGTGTGCGGTAGTTATATATGCCTATCCCGGAGAAAAATCCGCACAGCAGGCACACCGCACATAGAATGAGCGTTCCTGCTCCCGAAAGCGCCGCAAAAAATATATTTGCCGCCGATATAAGCACAGAACGTCTGTTTTTCGGCAGGACAGTATATATACCCATGAACAGGGGCAGAAAAATAAAAAGATAAGATGCGCAAAACGGCATCAAGAAAGATCACCCCCGTTAGTCGTAAGCGTGTCGGCTATCTCTTCTATCTGCTCTTTTGTGTAAAGCGTGTTGAGAAGGTCAAGCAGTGCCGCAGGGGAAAGCCCCGACGGAAGACCCAGTTTTTCTATAAGCGCCGCACGCCTTTCGGAAGAATCGGGCGTTCCCGACAATCCCAGCATATACATATCATTTTTCGTAAGCGGTTCTCCGCTTCTCGGTTTTTCGTCGGCATAAGGCAGTAAAAGTTCCCGCAGTATATCGGCATCTATGCCCTCTACCCCGAGAGTCCCCTCCTTTGAGGGTTCGCTTTTACGGCGCTCCTTGCCCTTTATCTGCGGGATATGCACCCCCGCGATACGGCTGTGAAGCTCCTTGGGAAGTATCTGCTTTATATGCGCCCGTATCTTTCTGCCCGCACTGTCGGAGTCGGTGAGCACGATAAGTCCGCATTTCTCGGCGTAAAACCGTATCAGCCTGTAAAGCTCCTTGTTTTTATAGATACCGAACCCGTTAGTGACTATCACCACGCAGTCTGCAACAGAATCAAGCTTTATCTTGTCATACCGACCCTCGACGACTATCGCACGGGATATTTTCAGCTTTTGCTCTGACATACCCACCTCACGCCATAGCGTTTGCCGCAAACTGCTCGACCGCAAGATGTGCCGCATCTGTACTGAGGGATGCGGTCTTCAGCCTTAGTTCGGTATCGGAAAGCAGTATCAGCGTCCGCCTTATCCTGTCGGTATCAAGTCCTGCGCAGTCTTCAAAGGCGCTCCTCACGGCAAAATCACGCTTTCCGTAGTCAAAGTCACGGGAGCAGTCGTCGGGAGTACGTCCGCATGACCTTGCGAGCCTTGCCCTGTACAGATCGGTAAGCGACATACTTATGACGGCAAGTATCTGCGTCGGCTCGTAATTCTGTGCTCTCAGCTCTTCAAGCCTCTTGAAAACAAAAAGTGCATTTCCTTTAAGTATATTTGACGCCAGCGTGTACCCGTCGGATTCCACCAGCCTTACGCAAAGTGCGTCTATAGCCTCACGGTCTATCTCTCCGCCGTATGCGTATGAGCACAGCTTTTCCATCTCCATATTGATGTGCGCCGTTTCACAAAGGCACAGCTGCGCAAGATATTCGGCGTTCTTTCTTGAGATCACACAGTGCTCACGCTCTGCCGCCGAGATTATAGCCTTGGCACAGTCGGACACTCCCCTGTAGGAAAACTCGACACAGGCTCCGTACTTTGCGCAGTGCTCGGCAAATCGCTGATTCTTGTCGGTGAGCTTTTTTCGGCTTTTGTAGAGCTTATCACCGCCCGCCCTTATGATGAGCACCGTTGTTTCGGGGATATCTGCGGTTATCGAACGCAGAAGGTCGCCTGCGGATCTCGTAAGAGCATCCATGTTGACGCCGCTGAGCACCACAACTACTCTTTCAGCGAACATGGGCAGCACCTGTACTGCGTCTGCCAGAGCTTCGGGGTCAAACCCGTCTGACATATCGAAACTGTGCAGGTTCATCACACGGTCTTCCTTGGGGCACAGACGGTCTGTAAGTTTCTTTGCGAACGGATCGAGCGCACCTGTGTCACGCCCGTATAAGAAGTACAAATTTTTGTACTCTTTTGCTTTTATCGCCTTTCCGCATTCCGAAGGCGACAGCGGTCTGTATATTGGTTTTCTTGTCTTTTCAGCCATCAGCCTTCACCGCCCAAAAATAAATCTTTTATCAGCCTGCGGGCCATGCAAGGTCACGTCCTGCCAGCACATGGAAGTGTATGTGGAAAACGCTCTGTCCCGCACGCTCGCCGCAGTTTGATACGACACGGAATCCGTCCTTGAATTCATCATGCTCGGCGGCCAGCTTGGATATCACCTCATAGATGTGGGAAATCACACCGCTGTTTTCGGGAGTGACATCGCTCAGCTTAGCGATATGCTCCTTGGGTATAACAAGCCAGTGGATAGGCGCAGTGGGTGCTATGTCAGCAAAAACATACACGCTTTCGTCTTCATAGATCTTTGTTGAGGGTATCTCGCCCTTGATTATCTTACAAAATAAGCAGTCGTTCATGATAGGTTCCTCCTTTTTATCCGGTAAGGGACTATGCCCTGTAATTACGTCATCATATAAATGCCCCCTGCCCCTTTTTTCGGAGCAGGGAAACAATTCACTGTATCACTTTACAAAGCCTTCAACTATAGAAGCAGCCTGTGCAACAGCGGCATCTATCTTTGATGTGTCGCCTACACCTGCCATAGCCTGCTCCGGACGTCCGCCGCCCTTGCCGTCGGTAAGAGCCGCAACTTCCTTGACTATCTTGCCTGCATGAGCGCCCTTTGCAACGGCAGCCTTAGAGCATACGCACAGCAGCTTGGGCTTTTCATCGGCAGTACCTGCCAGCACGAGCACAAAAGGCTCTTCCATGCTCTTTATGCCGTCAGCAAATCCGTCGTACATATCAGAGCCGACATTAGCCAGCTTTACAGCAGATACCTTTACACCGTTTATCTCTGCGGCATTTGAAAGCACCTCGCTGAACAGCGAATCAGCTATCTTCTTCTTGAGAGCGTCAGCCTCTCTGCCGAGTTCCTTGTTTTCTTCAAGTACAGCGTGTATCCTGTCGGTGATAAGGTTCACGTCGCCAACCTTGAGAGCCTTTGCTGCATCTATGAGCTTGCCGTTTATCTCTGCGAGCAGTTTAAGGACATTCTCACCTGTCACAGCCTCTATACGGCGCACGCCGGAAGCTACCGAGCTTTCGGAAACTATGCGGAAAAGACCTGCCTGTGAAGCATTGGAAAGATGTGTTCCGCCGCAGAATTCCAGCGAATAGCCGTCAATGTTTACAACTCTTACAGTTTCGCCGTACTTCTCACCGAACAGTGCCATAGCGCCAAGCTTCTGAGCCTCTTCGATGGGCATTTCCTTAGTGTCAACATTCAGGCAGCCGAGTATCTTCTCGTTTACCTTAGCTTCTACAGCAGCAAGCTCTTCGGGGGTGATAGCCTCGAAATGCGAGAAGTCGAAACGTACTCTGTCTGCATCAACGAGCTGACCCTTCTGATGAACATGGTCACCCAGCACCTCACGCAGTGCGGCCTGAAGCAGATGTGCGCAGGTATGGTTTCTGGCGATAGCCATTCTTCTCTTTGCGTCAACTGTGAATACTGCCTTCTGTCCTGCCTCGATATATCCTTCGGTAACGGTAACGGTGTGAGCAGTCTTTCCTGCTACAGCCTTCTGTGTGTCGGTGACCTCTGCCTTACCTGTATCGGTAACTATAACGCCTGTGTCGCCGACCTGTCCGCCGCTCTCGGCATAGAAGGGTGTGAGCTTTGATACGATGTATGCGGTCTGACCCTTGTCGGCACGCATTATAAGCTCTTCGTCATTGGCGATAAAGTCAACGGTCGATTCGGCTTCAAGCTTTTCATAGCCGACGAACTCGGTGTGGAATTCCTTGTCGATGCGGTGGAATACTGTCTCGTCCGCACCCATGTAGTTTGAGCCGCCTCTTGCCTCACGGGCAGTGGTACGCTGGACCTCCATGCACTTGTAGTAGCCCTCTTCGTCTACGGTCATGCCCTTTTCTTCAAGTATCTCTCTTGTAAGGTCGAGGGGGAATCCGTGGGTATCGGACAGCTTGAAGCAGTCCTCACCGTCAAGAACGGTCTTGCCCTCGGCTTCAAGACCTGCGATAAGGTCTTCAAGGAGCTTCATACCTCTGTCTATAGTACGGTTGAAGTTCATTTCTTCATTGGTGAGCACCTTTACTATATAGTCGTACTTTTCTTCAAGCTCGTTGTATTCGCACTTGTTGCAGTCAACAACTGTCTTTACTATGTCCTTGAGGAACAGACCGTTTATCCCGAGGAGCTTTCCATGACGGACCGCACGGCGGACAAGGCGGCGCATTACATATCCTGCGCCCTCATTTGAAGGAAGCACGCCGTCGGAGGCAAGGAATGTTACCGCACGGATATGGTCGGTGATAACGCGGACAGAAACGTCCTTCTTATAGTCCTCGCCGTAGGTGCAGCCCGCTATCGAGCAGACGTGGTCGCGGATAGCCTTTACGGTGTCAACATCGAATATCGAGTCAACGCCCTGCATGATAGCCGCAAGTCTTTCAAGACCCATGCCTGTGTCGATATTCTTCTGTGCGAGAGGGGTATATGTGCCGTCCTCGTGACGCTCGAACTGAGTGAACACAAGGTTCCAGAATTCCATATATCTGTCGCAGTCGCAGCCTACCTTGCAGTCGGGCTTGCCGCAGCCGAATTCGGGTCCGCGGTCGAAATATATCTCGGAACAGGGGCCGCAGGGACCGTCTGTACCTGCTTCCCAGAAGTTATCTTCCTTGCCCATGCGCACGATGCGGTCAGCAGGTACCCCTGCCTCGCTCTGCCACAGCTGTGCGGCCTCGTCGTCGTCCTCGTATACCGATATCCAGAGTCTGTCCTTAGGCATTTTTATAACATCGGTAACGTATTCCCACGCCCACTTGATAGCTTCCTTCTTGAAGTAGTCGCCGAATGAGAAGTTTCCGAGCATCTCAAAATATGTGCCGTGGCGTGCGGTCTTGCCCACGTTCTCGATATCGCCTGTACGGATGCATCTCTGACAGGTAGTCATTCTTGTGCGCGGGGGCACCTCCTGACCTGTGAAGTAGGGCTTCAGCGGTGCCATGCCTGCTACTATCAGCAGCAGCGAGTTGTCATTCTGCGGCACCAGCGAATAGCTCTTCTTGCGCAGGCAGTTCTTGCTTTCAAAGAATTTCAGGTACGACTCTCTCAGGTCGTTAAGACTTGTCCATTCCATTTTACATTCCTCCGTAGTTTCATTGATGATCTTTCTGTAACTGTCCGTTATTTCGTACTCATAAGGTTTTCTTGTATTAGCTGCCATATCAGGCTCACACGCACCGAACCGACGAAGATTCACCCTTGCCTGTTCCACGCTCACATGATTTGCGCCGCCGCCGGCAAGGTCGCCGTCGTCCTCCCAGTAGCACACGGGGCAGATGTCCCACTTGCCCTGTTCGTCAAGTGTCAGGCAGCCGCAGCAGGGGCACTGAAATTTTTTCTTGTTTTCCATGTTTCCTCCGTTTATCCAGCCAACAAAAAAGCCCCGCCCCAAACTATGGGACGAAGCGTGCTCCGTGTTACCACCCAAATTACCCGAAAAGCCGAAACCGTTCAGGTCACTCGAACCCCTTAACGCGGGAAACGCCGCTGTTTTCAGCGAAGCTCGGGAGGCAGCCCTCGGTCACAGCAATACAGGGCTTTCAGCAGGCGCCCCGCTCTCTTTGAATGCCGCATGACCGATTAATTTCCGTCACAGCTTTTAGTTACATATACATTTTATATTATATCAGTTCCCGTCTGTTTTGTCAATAGCTGAACAGCGAAAAATCCTGATATGGCGGTCTTTTTGCTTTCAAAAAAAGTTTTTTCAAAAAAATTTGCAAAACCCCTTGACAAACCATAAATGATGTGTTATAATATCATAGTCAAATCACATAGGGGCATAGCTCAGCTGGTAGAGCAGCGGTCTCCAAAACCGCGTGCCGAGGGTTCGAAACCTTCTGCCCCTGCCAAATTCACAAGAGGAAACAACGCAGTAACGTTGTTTCCTCTTTTTTTGCTGCCTGCAAGTCACGGCCTACCGCATCACAGGACAACTTTCTGACAGTAAAAAAGGACGGCACTGACACCGTCCTTTTTTATCCTAAACCTTTTTTATCAATATCAGCCGTCGTTGGCAGAACGCCATCTCTCTTCTATCTCGTTGCAGTCTGTGCCCCACGGGCCGAATTCGATCTTACCCGATTCGCCGCCGATAATGAATTTGAATCCGAATACGGGATATTCTCCCAACAGGTTCTGCTCGCTTCCTCTTATATGGAAATAGTAATACGGCGGGATATTCTCGGTCGGCTCTTTGTATTCGTAGCCGTCATATATAAAGTAATCCGATGTGACAGGCGCCTCTGCCATGCCGTAAGACTGAATTAAGGAAAGAACCTCTTCTTCTGTCATATCATTGTCCCTGAACGTTAATCCTCCGGGATACATCATATGGTCTTCGGTATTGGAATCCACTGCGTCAAAACTCGTCACAATGCAGTCGCCGACAGTTTGTGCCTTATTGTATTTTGAGACGCATTGTGCTTCAAAATATATGGCAGGATCGGTCTTTGACTTGATCCCGATATCAAAATAATCGCCGGGACGGCTTTCCATCTGCTCATCGGTCACGAAGATATCATATCTGTCACTGTATTCTTCATACAGTGATCTTACAGTATAGTAACCGCCATTACGGAACAGATCATCGCCTATCTTTACATAGCCCGATCTGAGATCGGCATTTATGATCTCCTGCTCGGCCGCATTCACGGCGGGGACCTCTTCCGCTTCGCTTGTCTCGGACGGTGCTTCCTCGCTTACTGCGGCTGTTTCGTCAGCGGCAGTGGTCTCGGCGGCTGCTGTAGTTTCGGCAGCGGCTTCGGTTTGTGCCGCGGTGGTAGTCCCGGTCGGTCTTTCTCTTTCATTCACGGTGCCGCCTTCGGTATCTCCGCAGCCCGCCATAGCAAGGCAAATACAAAGTGCTGCCGCCATTGATGTGATCTTCTTGATGTTCATAATATTTTCCTCCGTTATTCTGATATCGGGTGTTTGTTATTACTGCACGGCTTTTCTTGCCTTCAGGAATTTTACCAGGTCATTGAGCATGAATATCCAGCCGCCGAAGTAGGGTATTGCAAATATCAGCACCAGATATGCCATCCAGCCCGCAAAAGGTATCGTGAGAGTCTTTTTGATCTTTTTATGTATCTCGGGTATATGGCTGAGGCCAACGACCATTCCGCCAAGTATAAATCCGAGCAGAACGGCGCCTAACAGCTTGTTTATAACACTGCCAGAGCCATTTTTCATATTGTTTACGAACATCTCTGATGTCATAATAACAGATGCTGCGCTGAAAATTATAGCGATTATTCCTCTGATCTTTATTTTTTTATCCATGATATTCTATCCTTTCGGTCAGTTATTGTTTGTTCTTGATGCATAGTCAAGCATCATTTCTGTTTTGTGCAGGGTGTCGAACCAGGTGATATCCGCCTGTCTGTCGAATGCCTCGGGGCAGGTGGTAACTGCGTTTTCACTGCCCAGAAATCCATAATGTGTTCTTTTGAAGCGTTCCTCATCGGTAGGCTTTCTCATGTTGAGATAAACGATATTTCCGTCACTGTCATAGGCAAATTCGCAGCCCCTGCCGTCAAATTCAAAATGTCCGTTTTCTATCCAATGGTAATGTTCGTCATAGTAAAGCGGGTATTCACTGCCTTTTTTCACATAGACCGAAAATAATCCGTCGCTCGTGCCGGTAAATGTGAATCCGCCCGCAAGCCCTTCGTTTCCGGGGTCGGTGCTGACCTGACTAAGCAGTGTATCGAGCTCGCCGCTTTCATTGCAGGTGGCAAGCTCAGCCTCGCAGCCTATGCGTTTGCCGTCTTCGTTTTCACTCTCATAGGATTCTTCCAGCAGCTCGGGCACGCCGTCGCCGTTTACGTCGAACAGTGCGCAGCGGACGTTTTTATGATATTCGGCGTAAGAATTCACATGGTCGAAATATGCCTTCTGCCACACGTTCATCCTGCCGTAGCTGAGTTCGGGAGCGTCTTCGGTAACGGTATCGAAATTGCCGTTCCAGCTGTTTACCCATGTGGTGAAATCGCCGATATCCTCATAGCCGCGATCCTTGTTGGCGATAAGCCTGTGCGGCTGAGTGTCAAAGTCGTATATCGCCTTTTCCTCGGCTTCGTCAAGGTCTTCTCCGCTGCTGAGGCCATCAACGCTTTTTGTCCTGCATATTCTCCGGACGTTCTCATTTGCGGTAAGGCACAGAAGATTATCGGGTGAGGGGTCGCCCGAGCACCATATTTCTGTTTCGTCGGGTTTTTCCGAAGAGATACCCGATGACCCCCACAGGCATCCAACCTCAATACGGCCGGTATACACTCTCATCGTCTGTGAATTCTGGCCTTCGCTGCCGAGGTCCTGCGGAATTCTGCCGCAAACGAAAGCTTCGGGGATATCGTCGCCGTCTGTGTCGTACAAAACGCCCCTCAGACCGTCGGCGGTGCCGTAGCTCTCGGTAAGATGATCTATAAGCGACTGACGCCATGATTCCCTTTCATCGGGCACGGGTTCGGCGGGTGTGACATTTTCGGGGACCCTCTGCGGCTTGGCAGGGGTAACATCACGCACCTCGACACCTTTTACATTGCCGTTGTCAGAGATGGTTCTGTCTTTTTGGGGTCTTCCTGCCGCGTATACACCGCCGCCGATGACTGCCGCCGCCGCGATGATGACTGCTGCCGCCTTTGCGCCTGTACTCATCTTCGCAGCGGCAGATGCGGCTTTTGCAGCTATGCTTTCCGTCGTTTCCCCGGCAGTCTTCGCAGCCGCACTTTTTGCCGCCGCACCTGATGCGGCATCACCTGCAGGAACAGCTCCCACAGCGCCTCCGAAATTTTCTGCGCAGAAAGGTATGAACCTTGTGAACGGAACTGCACACAGCACCACTCCGCTCTTCTGCAGCTTTTCAAGATTGGCTTTCAGCTTTTTGCGTGCCGCATACAGACGCTGTTTTACGTTGTTGGTATTCGTTCCGGTGATCTCTGCTATCTCGGCTATGCTTTTGTCCTTGTAATAGAACAGGAACAGCGCTTCCTTGTAATCTGCGCCGAGCGCATCGAGCTGTTCTGCGATCAGCTGCTTCAGATCCTCATTTACTGCGTAATCCTCCGGCAGCATTATGCTGTCCTCATTAGCCTGTGTATACGCAAGCTCGACTGCCTGTTCCGGGTCTGTGCTGTCATCAGGGTCTTCCGCACCTGCGGAAAGATCCTGACGGCGGGCAAGCTTCTCCTTTGCTTCCCACGCTTTGCGCTTTGCTATGGTATGTATCCACGAACTGAATGCGGAAGGGTCTTTCAGCTGATCTATGTGCTTCATCATCTCTACAAATGTATCAGAGACTACATCCTGCGCGTCAAATTCCGAAAGTCCCTGCTTTATGACGAATTTTGTCAGCGGCTCGCTGTACTGTCTGTATATCTCATCAGCCGCAGACTTATCGCCGTTTTTTACACTTTCCACCAGTTTTTCAGTATTGATGTCACTCATCTTTTTACTCCTTATCACTGTACTTCCCGAACAGTTCGTCCAGCATACCGTTAGCTTCCATGTACTCAAAGATCAGCAGTATCAGCTCGTCAAGCGGTACTTCTGCAAGATCCGTGTATCCATCCAAATCCACACCTCCTTTCAGCCTGCGAAAAGCATTTTTATGCCTTTCTGTCTGTTAGAGGGTGCATCTTTCAAAAAGGTTAGAAGATTTTCAAAAAAAATTTTTTCATGTCTTAAAACCTGTGTAAACATACGATACAACGCATATATTATACCACATATTGGAAAAATGTCAATATCAGATCATAAAAAACAAAAAGCGGCCTCTCAAGCTGCCTCGCTGTATCGGTCAGCCGAACAATGCCGCTTTTTTGCCGCTGAAAAAATCTGTTGGTAATTTTTTAAAAAACTGTTGACTTATAAGTAATAATGCGATATAATAAAGAAAATGAAAACTGCCGCAAAACGGCACAAAACAGCATATTCTGAAAGAAGGCGGTCCATTATGTTCGTACAAGGCAAATGCTATAAGTGCGGAGGTTTTCTTGCTGTAGATGACAGAGAAGACGCTTCTGTATGCCCTTTCTGCGGAAAAGCGTTCATAGTTGAAAAGGCTATAAACAGCTATAACGGTGTTTCCATGCAGGATAACGGCGAGAATGGTTCTTCTTTTGATATAGACAATGACTTCGTTGCGGATAAAAACGTGCTGGTCCGTTATAACGGCTATACAAAAAGAGATATAACCGTTCCCGACGGCATAACCGTCATAGGGGAAAATGCTTTTCAGGGCATGAATAATATAGAATCGGTATATATCTCACGGGGCGTTGAAAAAATAGGCGCAAGCGCTTTTTCGGGCTGCAAGAACCTTAAAGCCGTGAATATCCCCGACAGCGTCGCAGCAGTTGACCGTGACGCATTTAACGGATGCATCAGCCTCAGGTCGCTGAAATTTCCCGACAGTGTGGTCAGCATCGAAGCAGGTGCGCTTACAGGGTGTTCAAGCCTTGAAGCGGTCAATATCCCCCCGAAAGCCGAGGTACTCCCCTGGAGGATATTTGAGGGCTGCACAAGCCTTAAAACTATCGTTATCCCGAGATTTGTCAAGACTATCGAAGATTTCGCATTTGCCGAGTGTACAGCACTTGAAACTGTTCTGTTTGAGAATATGCGTGTTGACGGCGACCCCTCTACAGGCCTTAACCGTATAGGCATGAATGCCTTCAGAAACTGCAGTGCGCTCGAAAATATCGAATTTCCCGATACCCTCAGATTTATAGGCAATCAGGCCTTCAGAGGCTGTTCTCACCTGAAGACGCTGACCGTGCCCCCGCACGTCAAGGCTATCTATCCCCTTGCTTTTGCCGACTGCACCGAACTTGAAAAGGTCACCTTCACGGGCGATACCAAACTTTATAAAGGAAGCAACCCCTATAAAAACGGAAAGAATTCCGCCACATTCCTTAACTGCCCGAAACTCCTCAGCGTCGATTACAATGACCTGCAAAGACACTTCTGGGCATTTCCCGCATATATGAGATCAAAGGAATCCTTCTTTATGGAAAACGGAAAATGCAGATACTGCGGCGGCGATTTCAAAGGAATATTTGAAAAGGTCTGCACCGTATGCAGAACAGTCAAGGATTACTGAATCACATATAACAAAAAACCTGTCTTCCGACAGGTTTTTTTGTTTGTCTCTTTTCGTTTTGTCCATATCATTATCTGACGTGTACAGCCGTTCTTTTCTTTTTTATGCCGACTCTTTTCCCACGCCGATATAGATATCTATCACTTCCCCAGTATCAGGGTCACTGCTGAATACATAACACGGTGCTGATGTCTTTTTATAGCCGTGACTGCTTATATATTCATTCAGCTCTTTTTCAGTTGCCGTCAGGTCTCCGAAAGACCCTTCATGACGTGCGGATATCGCTTTTTCGATCTGAAAGCTCTCGGCAAATCCGTATCTGCCGCTTTCTTTTACCTTTCCCGTTACAGGTATGAATATCTCTACCGATACCTTGCCGTCACTGCCGCCGTCATCCTCCTCACGGAACATTGCGCTGCCGCATTTGCGAAGCTCCAGCGCATCAAGATTAGCGGTCATGAATGTGATGAGCTTAGGTATGTCGTCTTTCCTTACACGGGTCTTATAGGTGATCATGTCTCTCATTTCTATAGTTCTGTTTTCGGATATCTCCAAAAGCATCACCACCCATTTTCTTGTTTTGGTCTCCATCTCTTTTCACCGTTTGGTCTCTGCCCTCTTTTTATTTTTCTCGGACAGGCTTGTTGTCTCTTTCTTTTGTTCGTCACATTACTCTCTCTTCCGCTTTATTAGAGTATACTCCATTTTGACCCTGCCGTAAGTCATTTCGGAGTGAACGGTATTTTTTAGGGAGTGAACTGCAGTCCACTCCCCGAGATAACAATTTATTCACTGCTCATAGCGTAAAACCAAGCCCCGCAAGCATTCTTGTATCGTCGTCTATCTTGTTTCCCGACGTCGTCAGCATATCCCCCGTGATGGTCGAATTTGCCCCCGACATAAAAGCCTTGTCGCCGCTTCCGCTCATAAGGTCACGCCCCGCCGCGAGCCGTACATCAGCTTCGGGCAGTATGAACCTGAACATGACTACTGTTCGTATTATGTCCTCCTCGGGTATGCGCTCAAGATGCCCGAAAGGCGTTCCCTTTATCGGTCGCAGAACATTTATCGGAACAGACTTTACTCCCATTTCCGAAAGCGTAAGAGCCATGTCTGCCCTGTCTTCCCAACTCTCGCCCATGCCGATTATCCCGCCCGAACATACATCAAGACCTGCTGCCTGCGCACGCCTTATACATTCCAGCTTGTCATCAAATGTGTGCGTAGTGCATATGTTCGGGAAATTCCTGCGTGAAGTCTCTATGTTTGCATGATACCGCGTTACTCCCGCCTCCTTCAGCCGCCTGAACTGCTCCTCGTCAAGCAGTCCGTTCGATGCGCAAAGCTCTATACTGCACTCCTTTTTCAACATACGGAACGCCTCGAGCTCTTTTTCAAGATCCTCTCCCGAAAGCGCTCGCCCCGCCGTCACTATGGAAAACCTGTGAACGCCCCTGCTCTCATTGTGCCTGCACTCTGCAAGTATCTCCTCACTGCTGAGAAATCCGTGTTCTTCAATCCCCGTACAGTGATGCGCCGACTGTGCACAGAACTTGCAGTTTTCGGGACATCGCCCGCTTCTGCCGTTCACTATGCTGCAAAGGTCTGCACGCTCTCCGCAAAATGCCCTGCGTATCCTGTCTGCCGCTTCACACAGTTCATCAAGTTCTCCGCTTATCAGAAAACCCAGATCGTCCTCCCGTGTAAGCCTTCGTCCTGCTATTATCTCATCCGTCAGCTTCTTTACGTCCATATATCGGTTCCTCCGTCTTCACTTTAATATCTGTGATATATTCAAAGCTCTGCTCTCGATCCGGTGGGAGATCGCATCTCATCACAATATTGATTATACCACCTCGGATCAATTTTGTCAACTTTGTTTTTTTGTCGGTTGACAAATTCTCTCTTGACCCGAAGCCGTTTATGTGGTATCATATCTTAAAGGCGGTGAAAAAAATGACCGAAACAATATTCTACCGCAGTGAACTTATCGAATTTGTCCTGCTGTCGGATAAGCGGCTTTGCTTCGATGAACACTGTCATGTGTCAGATATAGTTATCACAGCTATGCTTGACGGCACAGCCGTACTCAGCAGAAACGGCAAGACCTCCCCTGTCTGCAGGGGTGACATATTCTCTGTCCTGCCATACGAAAACCACTCTCTCATGTCAGACTCCCCCGTAAGCACTCTGACCATGTGTATAAATAAAAGACTTCTGTGCCGCCCGGAAAAGGAATACATTTCTGTCATCTCTGCGGCAGTTCACGGCATGACAGAAAAAGGTCTGCCGCCCTGCCTTGCCGACAGCTTTTTGCAGTGCGTGACATCTGCCTGCACAGAATACCTGAACTCAGGCATTTCGGCTGACCCCATGCTTCTCTCCGAACGCCGATCTATAGAAGAACACCCCGAATCCTCAGACACACTTGATGAAAGCGGCAAAAGAGTATATATGAGCAAATATCACTTTATCCGCCGCTTCCGTGAGATATCGGGACTCACTCCGCATAAATTCCGCATACAGAACCGCATCAGACAGGCACAGCGCTGCCTTGCAAACGGCGGCGCTATCCCCGAAGCGGCGCTTATGTCGGGGTTTTATGACCAAAGCCATTTTGACCGTTATTTCAAAAAGATAGTCGGCATCTCCCCAAAGGATTATGTGGACTCACTCCGCAATTTTTTACAAGAATGACAGCCGCTTTTCATGTATACTTTTCTTATGAAAGGAGCTGTTTACATGAAAACACTGTTTGAAAGATTTGACAGCGGCAGATTTGTTTCTCCATACGCAGAAAAAGATTTTTCCGCACTGAAATGGAACGACCACCCCGTTTTTGAAGGCGTTGCACTAAAACACCTTCTCACGTCACAGGACACAGACGGCGAATTCAGCTATCACCTTGTGCGCATAGCACCGAACAAAAGCATAGGCACTCATACCCA
>CADBTD010000007.1 GCA_902797535.1 uncultured Ruminococcus sp.
GATATCATATGATATAAAACACGTTTTTTAAGGCTCTGTCCGGCAAATACTGTCAGACAGAGCCTTTCCTATTTGTGATATTTGATTACTTTGATATTATGATATTATTTAATGCATATTTATAATAAGTTAAGCAAAAATATATTGATAAGGCTTGAAACACAGTGTAACAAAATAAATGATAATCTTCTTATAGTTTTAAAAAAATTAACATAATAAACTGATTTGTCGGTTTTTATTTTTTTTATATAATGGTATAATTTGTTCGTGCACATAAGTGAAATGTATATACATTGATATACGTTTTTGAAAGGGTAAAGAATATGAAGAAAAGGATCATTTCAGGTCTGCTGTCTTCTGCTGTTATCTTGTCGGAATTCGGCGGTGCTTTTGCATCTGTAAGAGCGTCAGCCGATACTGCGGTACATGAGCATGATGTTCGTCAGCTTACGGCCGTAAGCAACATCAGCTATACCGAATCGACAGAACTGACAAGGAACCCGTACAGGGGATTCTATCAGCATTTGCAGATCAATTATTCAAGAGGCTACGGCAATGTCGATATGCAGCAAGAGTATATCGATACGCTTAATGATTACGCGAAAAAGCGGGATAAAAAAGATTTCGATCTTATCCATTTAAGACTCGATATATCGGATTTTTCTGCACATAAAGGCGTGAAAAATAAAAATAAAGATGCGTATATAAATACTGATACTACTGACCTTGAGGCAGCTCTTACAGAACTGTTCGATACGCTCAGAAAAAACGGCCAGAGCGCTGTTGTAAGGTTTGCATACGATCTTGATTATGAAGGCAACAGTGAAGGCAGAACAAGTGTTTGTGAACCTGCTTCTATGGATACTGTTACTCAGCATCAGCAGGCATTGGGAAAAATAATGAGCGGATATCCCGACGTGATCGCATCTGTGGAGTGCGGGATATTCGGCAAATGGGGAGAAATGCACAGCAGTCTTATCATGACTGATGACAACCTTAAAACCGTTATCAGCCAATGGCTCGATGTGCTTCCCGACAGCATCCCGATAAGCGTCAGACAGCCTGAATTCTACAGTAAATGGCGCAATGTGAAGATAGATAAACTCAACACGGATACATCGTCCGAAGGAGAATCTGCTTACAGAGTAGGTATATACAATGATGGTTATCTCGGTTCATATGATGACAGAGGTACTTTCAGAGACAGGGATATAGAAGTTGCTTGGCTTGAAAAACAAGCCAGACATACTTTGTATGGCGGCGAGATCGTTTTATGGGAAAAAAGCAGCCATGCTCCCAACTGTGAGCCTAAAAACAATGTTGCTTACATGGAAACTGAAGCTTATCAGACTCATACAAGCTATCTTAACAGAGGCTGGAATGAAGAGGTGACGGATCCGTTCAGAGCAAATACCTACTCGGGCAGTGACAGTGTTTACAAGAACAGCGGAGTTACCGAATTCAATTATCTCAGTAACAGGCTTGGCTACAGATATGTTGTAAGAGGCGTTCGTCTTACAAAGACTACCACCAATTATGAAAATTTCGCTGTTGAGGCTGACATAGAAAACGTCGGCTTTGCAGAGCTGGTGAAGGATAAGGCTGCGGTGCTCGTTATACAGAGCGCTGATGGAAAGGATACCGAAACATATGATCTTTCTGCACTCAGTACAAATCTGAAGGAGTCCGCAGAAAACATAGATGCCCGTCACTGGGATACTGCATATGACCTTAAAAAGGCTAAAGCACAGAAAAAGGACGGACATTATGTCACTACATTTAAAGCAAATGTTGACCTTCCCGACAGATTCAAGGCAGGTAATTACAAGGTATATCTGAAGCTTATCACTAAAGATCCCGCAAATAAAGACTGCAGCGAATTTCCGATACGTTTTTCAAATAAGGGTACGAATGTATATAATGATAAGTTAAAGGCAAATTATCTCGGTGATTTCAGCATTGAGGACGACAGCAAGATCACCAAGGCTGATGTTATAGATGGCGTGAAATTCTACCACAGTGTCTCTGCTGTCAATGATATGTCTGTAAACTATTATATCGAATCGGAAAATCTGAAAAGCTACGATAATGTACGTCTTCTTGTTACAAAGAAGAAATATGACAAGTCGGGAAAGAACTGCACTCAGACCGAAAAAGTCATAAGTGAGTACTCTGTCGGCAACACCGGTGATAATGGAAAAGAAGAGTATAAGTTTACTTTTACCGGAATTTCTGCTTATGAACTCGGTGATGATCTTACAGCGAGGATAGTCGCGGAAAAGAACGGCAGTACCTATTACAGCGGCACTGATGTCTACAGTGTTAAAAAGTATGCCATGAATATGCTCAATGCCTCTGAAAGCAAGGCAGGAAGCGACCTGAAAAAGGTAATGGTGGATATGCTTACATACGGTGCTGAGGCTCAGAGATATTTCGGCTACAGACTCGACAGTCTTATGGATTCGGATATCACCTCCGCAATGAGAAGCTATGGCTCTGTCGGCACACCTGTTCTTTCAAAATACAACAATATAAAGACTACTAACGGTGCGACGGCTGTTATCAGCGGAAAGTCCATCATTGCAAGCGATAAGACCACTTTAAAATACTACATGACATTCAATAAAGGTCAGTCGCTTTCAGGTGTGTCACTTAAATTATCATATACTGCCATTGACGGAAAGCCTATGAGTATAACGGTAAAGTCTGATGAATTTGAGTATAACGAGAACACCGGAGAATATTCGGCAAATATATCAACTATAGCTGCGAAGGATTTTGATGCAGATGTTACTGCAGGTATCTACGATGGCAGCAAGTTGATAAGCGATGAAGTACATTACAGCATATCGACTTATATTTCGAATATGCTCAATAACAGCTCGTCATCGGATTCGCTTAAAAAAGTAATGAGTGCACTTGGCAATTTTAGTATTTCAACTAAGAAATATTTTGAAAATCATAA
>CADBTD010000008.1 GCA_902797535.1 uncultured Ruminococcus sp.
AAAGCTGATAGTACTGCTGACCTCGGCGCTGGGCTTCACGAATATGTGGGCGGCGGTCTTTGCAGATGTGGGCGTTGCGGTGCTTGCTATACTCAACGCCATGCGCGCTCTCGGAAAGGTCAGAACTGACAAATAAGATCATACACAGAAATAACAAAGGCGGGACCTGTCATCAGTCTCGCCTTTTTGCAGATATGTTCAGTTTTTAGTCTCGGCGCTGACTGCGTCAAATTCCTCTGTCACGCTCTTGTCGGGAGCAGGTGTCAGAAGCGATACGACGACTATAAGCACCGAAGAGGTGATGAATGCGGGCAGAAGCTCATATATCGCAAAGGCGCCGCCCAGTTTTGATATGAAGAACTTCCATACGAAGACCATCACGCCGCCGCCGACTACGCCCGCGACCGCACCGTAGACGTTTGAACGCTTCCAGAAAAGCGCCGCCAGCATAGTAGGTCCGAATGTAGCGCCGAAGCCTGCCCATGCGAAGGAAACTACCTTGAATATCGAGCTCTTGTCATCCCATGCGATGACTATTGAAATTGCGGCGATAACAAGAAGCACAAGTCTTGCACAGAGCATTTTCTGCTTGTCCGACAGCTTTAATCCGAACACTCCGCCAAGCAGGTTTTCCGACATACTCGAAGACGCCGCTAAAAGCTGTGAGTCGGCAGTAGACATTGTGCAGGCAAGTATGCCCGAGAAGATAAGTCCCGCGAATACCGCCATTATAACACCGTGACTGCTCATGAACTGCGCAATGTGTATGACCACGCGCTCAGCCTTGTCGCTGTCATCAAGGAAAGCGATAGTGCCGTTTGCCGACAGCTTGTTTCCGATAAAGCCTATGAACATGGCGACCGCCATTGATATTATTACCCATGTAGAGGCTATGCGGCGTGAAGTGCGCACCTTGCTCTTGTCCTCTATAGCCATAAAGCGCAGGAGTATATGCGGCATACCGAAGTATCCGAGACCCCATGCGAGGGTGGAAACTATCGGGAGTACGCCGAATGCCGAGGTCTCTCCCGTAGCGGCATTAGTGCTCTGCGTAAGGCTGAAATAGCCGCTCATAGACTTTGCATTCTCTATTACAGCGTCTGCGCCGCCCGCCTTGTCGACTCCGTATATCACGAGCACTATCAGCGATACGGTCATCACTATCGACTGTATAAGGTCGGTGGTGCTTGCCGCAAGGAATCCGCCGATGCTGGTGTAGGACATTATTACCACCGCACTGATTATCATGGCAGTGTGATAGTCTATGTTGAAAAGCGAATTGAACAGCTTGCCGCAGGCAGAAAAGCCCGAAGCGGTATAGGGTATGAAGAATATAAGTATGATGAGCGCAGATACTCCCATGAGCACCTTTTTCTTTTCACGGTACCTGAGCGAGAAAAAGTCGGGCACCGTTATTGCACCGCATTTCTGAGAATATATCCTCAGGCGCTTTGCCACTAAAAGCCAGTTGAGGTATGTTCCCGCGAACAGACCTATTATCGTCCAGCTTACCTCGGCTGCGCCGCAGAGATATGCCAGTCCCGGCAGACCCATGATGAGATAGCTGCTCATGTCCGAAGCCTCGGCACTCATGGCTGTGACTATCGGGCCGAGCTTTCTTCCGCCGAGGTAGAAATCCCCGACATCGTCATTTTTTTTCGAGCATACGATACCTATAATGACCATCATGAGCAGATATGCCCCTATGGTCACAAGTATCACCGTTGATGCAGTACCGGTCATAAGAAGACCCCCTTCGCAAGTGATATCCGCCTCTGCGGAAAAACAATATGTTTTAAGTATACATTAAAAAAAGCCGTGTGTCAATGGCTGCTGCCGTTTTATGGAAATTTTTTGTGCTTTAATGAGCAATTTTTTTTATTCCGATGCTGATTTTTGTCGGATATTTGTTTGACATATCCTTGAGGTTGTGTTATAATATCTGTGTATGTTTTTATTTTTCTATCATCAGAAAGGAAGTCGTGTATGAGCAGCGGTAAAATTGGCTTTGATAATGACAAATATCTGAAAATGCAGTCTGAGCACATCAGAGAAAGGATAAACAGCTTCGGCGATAAGCTGTACCTTGAATTCGGCGGAAAGCTGTATGACGATTACCATGCGTCAAGGGTGCTGCCCGGTTTCAAGCCCGACAGCAAGCTGCAGATGCTGATGCAGCTTAAGGACGATGCAGAGATAGTCATAGTCATTAACGCCTCACACATTGAAAAGAGCAAGATAAGACGTGACCTCGGCATAACCTATGATGAGGACGTTATAAGGCTGTACAATATCTTCACCAGGATGGGGCTTTATGTAAGCTCTGTGGTGCTTACCCAGTATGACGGTCAGCGTGAGGTAGACGCTTTTCAGAAGCGCCTTGAATCTCTCGGCATAAAGGTATATCACCACTACAGGATCGAGGGCTATCCCTCGAATATCTCCCGCATAATGAGCGATGAGGGCTTCGGCAGGAATGACTATATCGAGACCGAAAGAAAGCTGGTGGTCATCACCGCCCCCGGCCCCGGAAGCGGAAAAATGGCCACAGCGCTTTCTCAGCTTTATCATGAGCATGAGAGAGGCAGAAATGCGGGCTATGCGAAGTTCGAGACCTTCCCCATATGGAATATCCCGCTGAAGCACCCCGTGAACCTCGCTTATGAGGCAGCTACCGCCGACCTTAACGACGTAAACATGATAGACCCCTTCCACCTTGAGGCATACGGAAAGACCACCGTGAACTATAACCGTGACGTTGAGATATTCCCTGTGCTCAATTCTATGTTCAAGCGCATACTCGGTGAATCTCCCTACAAGTCACCTACAGACATGGGCGTAAATATGGCAGGCAACTGCATAGTTGACGATGACGCTGTAGCCGAGGCTGCCCGTGAGGAGATAGTGCGCCGCTACTATGCCGCACTCTGCGACAAGAAAAAGGGTGCAGCTTCCGATGATGACGTTTCCAAGCTTGAGCTGCTGATGAATCAGGCAGGAGTTTCCACCGACGACAGAAAGGTCGCTGCCGCTGCTCTTGAAAAGGAAAAGCAGACAGGTGCGCCTGCTGCCGCTATGGAACTTCAGGACGGTACTATCATCACAGGCAAGACCTCAGACCTGCTGGGCGCCTGCTCTGCGCTGGTGCTCAATGCCCTCAAGCACTTCGGGAATATAGATGACAGCGTTCTTCTTATGTCTCCCGAAGTCATCGAGCCTATCGAGGACCTGAAGATAAATCACCTGGGCAACAACAACCCGAGGATACATACCGACGAAACGCTCATAGCGCTTTCCATATGCGCAAATACCGACGCTGACGCCAAAAAGGCTATAGACCAGCTTGAAAAGCTGAGAGGCTGCGAGGTTCATTCCACAGTCATACTCAGTCAGGCTGACGAAAGAACATTCAAAAGGCTCGGGGTGAACCTTACCTGTGAGCCGAAATTCGGTGACTGACCGATATTTCTCAATGCCCGAAGAGCCGTGAACTTTTTGGGCATTTGTGATTATAAACAAAAAACGACTTCGAATACGGCGTGCGGTTTTACCTGTTTTAAGTTTATTAACTTTTCGGGGCATCAACCTAAAGAAAACTTAAGGTTAGATAAAGAAAAGATTTATGTTGGCATTATATAATGTTATCATAAGAGCCATAGAATAAAGACATGGAGGTCAATAATAATGAAAAAAGATCCTAACAGAAAGAAAAAGGGAAAGAAGAAATTCTTTATCATCGGCGGTGTTGTTGTGGCAGGCGGTGCATTTGCACTTCACAGCATTGCGGCAGGCAAGAATGCGGCAGGCAGTGAGATGATGCAGACTGCTCTCATCGAAAAGACAGACCTGCGGCAGCTCGTTACCGTTTCGGGTACTGTATGCAGCAGCAACGTGAATGAGCTCGCATCAGACAACGCAGGCTCAGAGGTAAAGAGCGTAAAGGTAAAAGTCGGCGACAGAGTCAAGAAGGGCGATGTTATCGCAGTGCTTGACGATACCGAGCTGAAAAAGAAGCTCGAAACAGCAGAGCAGAGCCTTGAAGCTCAGAAGAAAAAGAATGAGATAGACTTAAACTCCGCAAAGCGCGGCTATGATGATGTCGTAGACAGCAGCAATACCGCAAGCAGCCGCAGCAGCCGTGCAGTAGACAAGGCGGCGAAGGCTTACAATGATGCGGTAGACCAGGACAACGAGATATATGAAAAGTATATCGAGGCTTTCAATGCCCGTGTTGAGCTTGAACAGGCAGCAAATCAGGCAAATGCCGCATATGAAGCTGCGTATCAGGTGCTCGTGGAAAAGAATGCAGCTCTGTCCGCCGCAAATCTCAGCGGTGACGCAGCAGCGGTATCCCGCGCTACCGATGAGCTCAGAGCAGCTCAGGCAGCGGCTGATGAGGCTCTGGAAAATTCCGAGAATATGTCTGCCGCACTTGAAGCAGCGGCAGCAGCTGAGGCTAAGCTCGAAGCAGCTCTTGAAGCGGCAAACGAAAAGGTATACAGCACCTCTGATGCTCTTACCGCAGCAAATGACAATAACTATGACAGCAGCCGCCAGTCACAGAAGGCTGTTGCAGACGGCAAGGACATGGTAGACTCTGCAAAGATAGGCGCTGACACAAGCCTTCTCACCACCGAGCAGGAGATAGCCCTTCTTAAAGAGCAGATAAAGAAATGCACTATCAAGTCCGAGATAGACGGTATAGTTACCGCTGTCAACGTCAAGGAAGGCAAGAATTTCGCAGGCGGCGTGATAGCTACCGTACAGGATGACAGCGACCTTATGGTGTCCGCTGAGGTAGACCAGTACGACATCAGCAAGATAGCTCAGGAAATGTCCACCGATATCACAGTAGGCGCTCTCGGAAAAGAACCCCTTGACGGCACTCTCAGCTTTGTTGCACCCGTCCCCGCAGTAAAGGCAGATGCTCTGAGCGCTTCCGAAAATACAGGCACAAAGACCGCTACATATTCCATAGAGTCAAAATTCAAGCAGAAGGACGACCGCCTCAGAATAGGCATGACTGCAAAGATAGACATTATCCTTGACGAGGCAGATGACGTTCTCGTTGTTCCGATAGGCTGTCTTCAGGGCAGTGAGGAAGAGGGCTTCTTTGTGACAGTCATCACCGATGAAGCGACAGGCGAGACCAAGGAGATAAAGGTAGATTGCGGTCTTCAGAACGACTACTACTCGGTCATCTCCGGTGTAGGCATCAAGGAGGGCATGAACGTTGTAATGCCTGAAATAAAAGAAGCTGACACCGAACTTGGATTCTATTGATCGGGGAGACAGACAATGAACGGAAACAGAGTAATAGAACTGAACAAAATATATAAGAGGTTCTATGAGGGAAAACCCAATGAACTTGAGATACTTCACGGCATAGACCTTACCGTGAACAAGGGCGAGTTCATATCCATAGTCGGAGCTTCCGGCTCGGGAAAATCGACCCTCATGAACATAATAGGTGCGCTCGACCGTCCCTCTGACGGCAGCTATATACTTGACGGCGTTGACGTATGCGCCGCTGAGGATAACGAGCTTTCTCACATAAGAAACAGACAGATAGGCTTCGTTTTCCAGACATATAACCTGATCCCGAGAAACAGCGCACTCAAAAACGTTGAGCTCCCGATGATGTATGCAAGGCTCAGAAAATCAGAGAGAAAAAGAAAGGCTGAAGAGCTTCTCGAAATGGTGGGCATGGCTGACAGAATGACCCATAACCCCGATGAGCTTTCGGGCGGTCAGAAGCAGAGAGTCGCTATAGCAAGAGCCCTTGCCAACGACCCTTCGATAATACTCGCAGATGAGCCTACAGGCGCTCTCGATTCAAAGACGGGCAGAATGATAATGGATCTGTTCCACAAGCTTCACGAGGAAAGGGGCATAACGATAATCCTTATAACCCACTCTCCCGAGCTTGCCGAAGAGACCGAAAGGGTCCTCACTCTCATGGACGGACAAATAATCGGGGAAGCGAGGGGCAAGAGCTATGATCTTAGAGAACATTCTACAGGCACTCTTTGAGATAAAAGCCAATAAAATGCGCTCCTTCCTCACTATGCTGGGCATAGTGATAGGTATATCCTCGGTAATAATGATAATGACCATAGGCGACTCGATAAACAATTCGGTAAATGACCTTCTCAAAAGCTATGGAATGTCGCCTGCGGTAGCTATCGTTATCCAGAAGGATATGGCAAACCTTGAAGACAGTGACAACAGGGACGAATACGCAAGGCCCCGCCGCAATACCGACCTTATGGATGAGGAATTATTCAAGGACGTGCAGGAGAACTTCTCCGACAGGATAGACGGCATAGTGCTTTCTGACTACTACGACGGCATGGCAAGCGTAGGCTCAAAGGGTGACGATGTGAGCATTGAAGGCTTCAACGCTCAGGGCGATACCAAAAACATAGTAAACGGCCGCAGCTTTACCGCTTCGGAATATAAGGACGCAAAGAAAGTAGTGCTGATAAGCCAGCAGCTTGCAAATAAGATGTTCGGCAGCGCGGAAGAGGCAGTGGGAAGCCCCCTTGACATAAATCTCGGGAATAAGCCCGTCACCTTCGTTGTTGTCGGTGTTTACGGAAAATCCGCAGGCGGCGTTATGAGCGCTCTTGTGGGCGAGGACAACAGGTCTGTGTATATGCCTCTCAAGACCGTCGAAGAGCTGAATCTCAGCGGTTCACCCTATGATGTGGGCAGATACAACTACTTTATGATAAACATAAAGCCCGGTACCGACCTTGATGCTATGTGCAGCGACCTCAGCACATTCATCAATGCAAAGTATTACGCAAACAATGATACCTACAAGGTAAGCGTTGAACCCACCGACATCGACCTCAGCGCTCTTACCTACATAAAGCTCGGCATAGCTGCTATAGCTGCTATATCTCTGCTGGTCGGCGGCATTAATATCATGAACATCATGATAGTGTCGGTCACCGAACGTACCAGAGAGATAGGCACAAGAAAGGCACTCGGCGCTACCCCCGGAGAGATAAGGATGCAGTTCCTTCTCGAATCACTCGTTATATGCCTTATAGGAAGCTTCATAGGCATAGGACTGGGAATAGCAGGCGGCTTGGGAGCGTCATCTCTCATGGGAGTCCGCGCAACACCGTCCGTTACAGCTATCGTTGTGAGCGTGGTATTCTCTATGGCATTCGGACTTTTCTTCGGATACTATCCCGCAAAAAAGGCCTCAAGACTCGATCCTATCGAGGCACTTAGATACGAATAAATAAAGATCTTTTTGGAGCAATAAAATATGTTTTTTGATAATATACGCATGGCGCTGGCTGAGCTTAAAGCCAATAAGATGCGCTCATTGCTGACAATGCTCGGTATAGTTATCGGCATATCTTCTGTTATAACCATCGTCACGATAGGCGACGCCATAAAGAATTCGGTAAACGACCTTATCGGTTCCAATACCAGCAATACTATATGGGTGGACCTTATACAGCAGGGTATGTCGGATTATAATGACGAGCGCAACCGTGACCCTGATGCAAGGCCGATCTCCAATAAGGACTATATCAATAAGGATATGCTTGACGGTATAAGTGAAAAATTCGGCGACAGGATCAAGGGATTCGGTCTGATGCAGTTCCTCGGCTGGGGCTATTCAGGTGAGGATCAGCTGCTTATATACGGTCTTACCAATTCACAGTTTTCAGAAAAGATGATAGCAGGCAGAATGATTACCTCAAAGGAACAGCAGAATGCCGGCAAGGTCATACTCATAAGCAAGCAGTTTGCCAATAAGCTGTATGACAGCCCGGAAAATGCTGTGGGCAAGCAGGTGGAGATAGACCTGGGCGGAAAACTCGTCAGCTTTACTATCGTGGGTGTTTACGGCCAGAAAACAGAAGGTATAATGAACAGTATGTTCGGTACGCCGAATATCTACTGCTATGTACCTCTTGCTACTGCGATAAACATACAGAAAGGCAAGGATTTTGACCTTGATGAAGCACTTGCCGATACAGGCTTTGACTATATTTCCGTTGTTGCAAAGGAAGGAACAGATATAGATTCCCTGAAAAATGAGCTTGACAGCTATCTTAACAATACCTTCTATTCGAATAATGATACCTATAAGGCAGGTCTGTCATCATTCACAGAGGAAAGTCAGGATGCATTCCAGATATTCGACTACATCAAGCTCGCTATAGCGGCTATAGCGGCTATAGCCCTGTTTGTTGGCTGTATAGGCGTTATGAACATAATGATAGTTTCTGTCACCGAAAGAACAAGAGAGATAGGAACAAGAAAGGCACTCGGTGCGACAAACCGTGAGATAAAAACACAGTTCCTGCTTGAAGCGCTCGTAATATGCGTTATCGGCTCGCTTATAGGTATAGTGCTCGGAACAGCAGGCGGCTACGCTGTGTCCTCTGTTATGAAAGTACACGCCACCCCGTCATTCGGAGCAATGGTTATAAGCGTTCTGGTATCTATGCTCTTCGGACTCTTCTTCGGCTATTATCCTGCCAAGAGAGCCGCCGAGCTCAACCCTATCGAGGCGCTGAGATACGAATAAATACATAAGGATACCGCACAGCTTTCACAGGATGTGCGGTTTCTGATAATATGGGCAGGCATGATGTTATTTCGTGAGTGCAGATATCTTAAAAGAAAATGAGGTGTGCCGTATGCAGTATAAGATACTTATAGCTGAGGATGATGAGGATATAAGAGAGCTTCTCACCCTCTATCTTGAAAATGAAGGCTACAGGGTCATCACGGCTGAAAACGGCGTTGAAGCTCTTTCCGCTGCCGAGTCCGAAAGACCCGACCTTGCCCTTGTTGACATAATGATGCCCAAGATGAACGGCTATGAGCTTACAAGGCATCTGCGGGCGGGAAGCATGGGCAGTATACCCATTATCATAATATCCGCCATGACCGCCGACAGTGATAAGATAATCGGCCTTGATATAGGCGCAGATGACTATATCACAAAGCCCTTCAACCCTCTTGAGGTCACAGCAAGAGTACGCTCGAACCTAAGACGTTTCTATAAGCTCGACAGGGCAGGGGATAGCGATGAAAAGCCCGAGACTCTTACGGTGGGAGAGCTTACCCTTGACCTTAAACGCATAGTGCTTACCAAAAACGGCGTTGAAGTGCCTCTTACCCCCACCGAGTTTAAGATCCTTTCCCTGCTCATGGAAAAGCCGGGAAGAGTCTTTACCAAGGTGCAGCTTTACGAACGTGTATGCGGTGACGAATTCTTTGAGAGCGACAACAACACCATGATGGTGCATATCTCAAAGCTGCGCGAAAAAATAGGCGATGACGGCAAAAATCCTAAGTACCTGAAAACTATAAGAGGATTGGGGTATAAAATTGAAAAGATCTGAAAAGAAGAAAAAAAGGATAAGCCGAAGCATATATATCTACATCCTGTGGAATATAATCCTGATGCTGCTGCTGATACTCTTCGGATGGATACTTATAGACCAGGTATGCGAAGGTGCGATCTTTAAAATGATCCTGAAAGAGACCTATGCCGCACATCCTGAGTTCACTCCCGAGGAAATAGATGATATAGTCTGGCATGAAAAACAGGGTTCTGTGGTCGAGATACTGATATCCGACGAGTCCAAAGCACCCGACAATGTAAGGAAGCTATGCTCCGATTTTATCACCATCAATAACGACATCGTGGAAAAATATTTTCCGATGCTCATCGTTTTGTTCGGAGTAGACCTTGTCTTTATGGTGTGGCTCTTCGTATGGAAGATGAAAAAACGAGTGGTGAGAGAACTTGACAGTCTCGACAGGGCGGTGAACAGACTTGCGGATATATCCGCCGACGGCGAAAACGACGGTGCAGAGATACTTTCGGGAATAAAGGAATTTGACCGTATATGTGAAAATATCAACAGGATATCCGCAAGCCTCACTGAAAGCGAAAAAGAGCGTGAAAAGCTCGAAGCCGCAAGAGGAAAGATGCTCGCTGATATCTCCCACGACCTCAAGACTCCCATAACGGTCATTCAGGGTTATGCCAAGGCTATAAACGACGGCATCACCGACGAAGCTACCCAGCGCAGATACCTTGACCTTATTTACAAAAAGTCTATAACTGTTACCGAGCTTATAAATACATTCCATGAGTACAGCAAGCTCGATCACCCCGATTTCCGGGCTGTGCGCACACAGGGCGACCTTTGCGAGCTTTTCAGGGAATATCTCGCCATAAAGTACGAGGAGCTCGATATCGCAGGCTATGAGCTTGAGACCGATATCCCCGATGAGCCGATAATGTTCAGCTTTGATGCGGGTCAGCTGAGAAGAGTCTTTGAAAATCTGCTGTCCAACTGCATAAAATACAACTCTTCGGGCACCGTGCTGTACGCCTCTATAAAGGATAACGGCTCAGACATAGTCATAGGCATAGGCGATAACGGCAAGGGCATCCCCGAAGCCGTCAGAGCGAATATCTTTGAGCCTTTCGTTGTGGGAAGCGAATCCCGCACCGACGGAAAAGGCTCGGGTCTCGGTCTTGCCATATGCAAAAGGATAGTCGAGGCACACGGCGGAAAGATAGCTTTAGCCGAAAGCACCGAATGGTCTACTCTCTATGAGATGACCTTTTACAGATGAGTTCAGTCTTTTTAAGATAAAACACTTACACCGAAGAAGACCGTGCAGTTCAATATGTCTGCACGGTCTTTCTTTCAGGCGTTATCCTTGCCGTTAAAGGTCTGTCCGATATCTCTGCCTTACGGTGTTGTTCCGGTCCGCCGATATACCGCTTCCGGCTGTGAATGTCAATATATTAATGTTTTTATGTAAACAATATTATTACGGTACTTGAAAAAAGTCACATAATAGTGTATAATTAAACTGTTGTTCGGATCATATTATAATTACGGAGGATAATTAATGAAAAAGAAGATCAGTCACCCATATGCACTATGCCTGACCGTGTTTGCCGTGTGCGCTGCGGCAAGGATATTTGAGTATTATGTACTGCGCACCGACCAGAGCCCCGTTGCCGAAAATTTCCTGCATAAGCTGTTCGGCATAGCTGTTCTTGCAGCAGTGCTTAAAATAACAGGTCTTGCTCTTAAAGATATAGGCTTTGTGAAAAAACGCATTGCCGATGCCGCTAAGGGTCTTTGCCTCGGTGCGATATGCTTTGCGGCAGCCTATTCCGCTGAAATGCTTATACACCTGGCACAGGGCAGCAAGCCTTACCTTGATCTTTACGCCACAGGCTTTTCACTTGACGGCAGCGATGTCAGACAGACAGGCGCAGCCGCAGTGCTGCTTTGCATACTGTTCAACATAATAAACGTTCTCATGGAAGAGGGCGTGTTCAGAGGTCTTTTCCTCACAGTCACAAAGCCTGTTTCGGGTATGCTCAAAGCCAACCTTTTTGCGGCGCTGCTTTTCGGCGTTTGGCACTGGGTAATGCCTATGCGCAGCTTCACCGACGGCGAATCTTCCCTCGGCAACCTCATAGTAATGGGCGTGGGATATGTGATCTTATCAGGCATAATGAGCATCAAGTGGGGCATGATGATGGAGCTTGGCGGTTCGCTGTGGACAGGCCTCGGTGATCATCTGTTCAATAACGTCGTTGCGACGAACCTTCTTCATGTTGTCGCAAACGGCGAGGCAGACAGCCTTCAGATAGTGCGGATACTTCTGGCACAGCTTCTGTCATTCTTTGCAGTGCTGTTCGTATATCTCAGAAAAACAAAGTCAAAAACGGAGTGACCTAAGATGTATGACTTTTACATACGCTCACGAAAGGATCTTGAAGATGCCGTGAAAACTCTTGGTTTTCTGCCGTATTTCAAAAACGGCATAAGCGGCTTTTCCATTGAGGAGCATATAGCTCCCGAATTGTGGTTCGGCAGTGAAGAGGGCGCATGGGAATGGAAAGGCCCTGTGATAAGATCGCTGGGCTGCGGATACGGAAAGCTTTTCGGGAAGAAGGCGGCATTTGTCATGCCCGAATGGTACTGCCACCTTGCAAATTACCGCCGTGACGGCTATGACTTTGATGCACGCTATGACGACGGCCTTGCAAAGCATTCCGACAAGGTGCTGTTTGAACTTCTTGACAGCAACGCGCCCATAATATCAAAGCGCCTGAAAAAGCTGGGCGACTATCGAAAGGGCGGGGTCAAGGGCTTTGATACGGCGGTGACAAGACTTCAGGAACAGTGCTATGTTCTGATAAGCGATTTCACCTATATGACCGATAAAAACGGCAG
>CADBTD010000009.1 GCA_902797535.1 uncultured Ruminococcus sp.
ACGAGCACTCTTCTTCTCATGCGCTCGCTCGGTCTGTCTATCATAGTCTTCCCTTTCCCGACGGAATATTACATCCGCACGAATTTATCCTTATGTAGAACAAGAAAGCTAAGCACATCAAGAAATGTTCTTAACTTCCCCGTTGGAAGGACGTATCCTTCTGTATATTCTATTTCATCAAAGCCCGAGATATTCCAGCACACCGTCCCACCAGTCTGATATCCTGATGAATATATTGGTCTCCTCGGGAGTTACCTTCTGTGCGGTGGTCTGTTCCTTTATCTCAACGTATTCTATCTGTGATTTGTCCAGCTTCTGAAGTCCCAGCTTTGTTTCAGCGTATTCCTCCACCTTTGTGAGACCCGTCTGCTGCGCAAGCTCTGACTCGAGGCTGAGATTCTCGTTATTGAGCACCGAAAGCTCATTCTCAAGTGTCGTGTTCTCGGCATAGAGCCTTGAAAGCTCCGCTTTGCCGTATATCATGCCCGAAAGAAGCATAAGAGCGAGCATAGCAGCAGCCATTATCCTTATGTTTGAAGCATTTTTGCGGCGCTTGTTGGCACTGCGTTTGTTCCTTATTTTCTCGGCGTATTCGTTTTCATGCTCGTCACTGCGTGTATATCTGTCATAGTCGTAAGCAAGATTTATATTTGTTGCCATTACGCTCACCGCCCTTTCACATTATCTCTCCGGTTATTTTTCACAAGTCATTTATCTGTCTCAGTCGTCAAACTGAGTGTATCTTATCCGTTCTATGGTGCGGAGCTTTGCGCTCCTGCTCCTGCTGTTGCTGTCAAGCTCTTCCTGCGAAGCCGTCACGGGCTTTCGCATCACAAGCTGTCCCAGCGGCTTTTTGCCGCACACGCACTGAGGAAAATCCGGCGGGCAGGTACAGCCCGTACAGAACTGTGCGAACCTGCGCTTTACCATTCTGTCCTCAAGCGAGTGGAATGTGATCACCGCAAGCCTTCCGCCTGTCCTCAGCAGAGAAAAAGCCGTATCCAGCGTCCTGTCAAGCTCGCCCAGCTCGTCATTGACGGCTATGCGTATCGCCTGAAAGCTCTTTCTGCAGGGATTCTTTTCACGGCGCACCTTCTGCGGCACCGCCGATTTTATTATCTCGGCAAGCTCACCCGTTGTTTCTATGGGTGACTGTTCTCTTGCCGCAACTATCGCTTTTGCTATAGAGGGAGCGAATTTCTCCTCCCCGTAGTCAAAGAGTATCGTCCTGAGCTGTTCATATCCCCAGCCGTTCACGATATCCTTTGCGGATATGCCCTCTCCGCTCATTCTCATGTCAAGAGGCGCGTCATGGTGAAAGGAAAAACCCCTTTCTGCGGCATCGAGCTGATGAGAAGACACTCCAAGGTCGAGCATTACCCCGTCTACCTTGTCTATCCCACGCTCGGCAAGTCTTTCGGCCATGCCCGAAAATTCGCTGTGTATCACTTCTGCGGGAAGCCCTTTCAGCCTTTCGCCCGCAGCAGCCACAGCCTCGGGGTCACGGTCAAACGAATAAAGCCTTCCCTTCTGCGGGTCGAGCCTTTTTGCCAGCTCAAAACTGTGTCCTCCGCCGCCCGCCGTACCGTCAACGTATATCCCGTCGGGCTTCACGCCGAGAGAATCCACCGTTTCGTGCAGCAGCACGGATATATGCTCAAAATCCATCAGAAGCCTGCGACCTCCAGTGCTCTCATATATTCCTCGTCCGATATCCCGTTGGCTTCGTTCCATTTTTCGGCGTCCCATATCTCACAGTGGTCTGAAACACCTGTGACCACGGCATCCTTGTCTATCCCCGCAAGCTCTCTCAGCCGCTGGGGTATGAGTATTCGCCCCTGCTTGTCCGCCTCGACATCGGCGGCATTTGCCATGAGCGTTCTCTGGAGCGTCAGCGCACTTGCCATGGGCAGCTCGCCCAGCTTTGCGGCTTTCTGCTCGAATGCCTCGGGGGAGTATGCGAATATACAGCCGCCCACGCCCCTGGTCAGCACAAGGCTCTCGCCCATTATTTCACGAAGCTTGGCAGGAAAAGCCATTCTGCCCTTAACGTCTACTGCCTGAGTAAACGTGCCCTTCAGCGTTCTTGCAGGCACTGTACGCCCCCCTTTCGCATGGTTTTTTCGTGTTCGGGGAGCATTCACCACTTTTGAACACTTTTCCCCCTACCCGTCTATTATACACCATGCGGGCGGAAATTGCAAGAGTTAAAACAGACAAATCCCAAAATTTTTTGAGAAATTTATTGGACAGATGGCTTACCCTGCCGATAAGGAGGTGAACACGGTCACTGCCGCACAGTGTCAGTAACCGTTTTGTAACTTATTGGCTTATCAGCATCACCATCGGGTCATACGGCCTTATCGACCGCACCGATGGTTTTTGTACTATTATTATATCACAATATATTGTATACGTCAATAGTACCCCGACCATTTTTGACGGGCAAAAAAGCGTACTCTTTCACACTTTTACCGCCTGAAATAGTGACAAACAGGTTACAAAACAGGACTGTCTGTAACTCATCTTTCACTCCTGCGGATTTTGTTAATTTTTTCTGAATTTTACCCCGCATCCGCTTTGCACACAGTAAAAAAACGTTATTTTCCCGTATTTGAACAGTCTGCCATATTACATCGTTTTCGATTTGTCTAAAGCGACGAATATTTTGAAACTGCAAACCAAATGTTAAGAATGTGTTGACAAACGCAAACCAAAATGGTATAATAAATAATAAGTAATTTCTGTCGGAAAGGGGGTTATGATCATGCTCGTCACGATGGCTTCGATCGTCTCGAAATATACGCCTGTAGGCGATATTTCAGTCGTTGCGCTGTCTTTGATACTGCTGCTCCTGCTCAGTCAGACCTATGTGTCAAAAGCCGGGAATTTCCGGCTGCTCATAGGTATGCTGGCTTCGATGATCGTTGCTGCCCTTTCAGAAGTGCAGTACGAGCTTATGATATCGTCGGGACAGACTTCCGGCGGCAGCAAAACAGCGATATACTCCCTCCGGATACTGCATAATGTTGCGCTCTGCGTGCTTATGTTCCTGTATATCTGCTATCTGCATGACCCTCTGTGGATAAGCCGGACGGTACGCAAACGCTTCAATATAGGCTGTCACTCGGCGCTTGTGCTGGGAATGGCTGCGGATATCTTCCTTACCGTCACACACACCGGCTTCTACATCGACGCTGCCGGCAAAACACACAGAGGATCCAACCTTTTCACTTTCATCTATATCCTCTATGCCGCGACCGGTTTTTACCTCATAATCCGCTACCATAACAGGATAATCAAGCCGATATTCAGAGGCCTCCTCGGAGTAAATGCATTTGCCGTATTCATCACACTTTTGCAGTTTTTCCACGAGCAGACCGCCTTTACCTCGGTGTGCTACTTCATGCCGCTGCTGGGCATAGTCTTCCTGTTCCATTCCAACCCGTTCGATACTGAAACAGGTGCGGTGTCCGACAGCTACTTCTACCAGGAAGCAGGCAAATATATAGAAAAGAACGACCCCCTCATGATACTCAGCTGTACCATGACAGGATTTACAAAGCACATAAAGGAAAACCCCGACCTTAAATTCGAGTTCTACGCATTTTTCAGGCAGAATGTCAAGAAAGGCGTGCTTTACCGCTTCCCCAACGAACGTTTCGTGCTCACGGTAAACCCGAAAAGCCTTTCCGACAGCAATTTTGTCGTTGAAAAGATGCTTTCCGACTTCGACAAGGGCTACAAGCGCTTCGGGCTCGACTACCGCATAACCATCCTTGAAACGACCCGTGCCATCAATGATGCGCACGATTATATGCGCCTCATCGAATTCGTTGAAGACTCGATGCCCATAAACACCTCGCATATAGTCACCGAAAAGGATATCGAGGGTTACTTCGATTCACGCTATATCCTCGGCCAGCTTGAAGACATAGCAAAGAACCACGACCTCAGCGACGACAGAGTACTGCTGTACTGTCAGCCCGTATTCAACCTTTCCACAAAGCGCTACGACACCGCCGAGGCACTCATGCGCCTTAACCTGAAAAAGACAGGTCTGGTCTTCCCCGACAAGTTCATACCTCTCGCAGAACAGTACGGTCTTATACACCCCCTCAGCATGATAATCCTCAACAAGACCTGCCGCGCCATAAAGGAACTCAACGAAAACGGCTGCGGTATGAAGAGGATCTCGGTAAATATTTCCTCGCTCGACCTTCACTGCGACAGCTTCTGCAAGGAAGTCCGCGATATAATCACTGAAAACGGCATACCCTACGGCATGATAGCCGTAGAGATAACAGAAAGCCGCTACGACAAGGACTTTGACCTTATGAAACGCCGCATACTCGAACTTCAGCGAATGGGGATAAAGCTGTATCTTGACGATTTCGGCACAGGCTACTCGAATTTTGAAAGGATAATGGAACTTCCCTTCGATATCATAAAATTCGACAGGTCTATGCTTATAGAATCCACAAAGAACCACACCTCGGAGTACATGGTCAGCACTTTTGCCGATATGTTCAACAAACTCGGATATTCGGTGCTTTTTGAAGGTGTCGAGAATGAAACAGACGAGGAAAGCTGTATCCGCATGAAAGCAGGATACCTCCAGGGATACAAGTATTCACGCCCCATACCATCATCACAGCTTATCTCTTTCCTCGAAGAAGCCATCTTGCCTTCTGCGGCCACATGACCGCAGGAACATAATATACCCCATCCCCGGGAGCAGCCGCAGACTGTTTCCGGGGAAAAATCTGTCGGAACACGGCATATGCGTTCCGTATTTTTTCTCAAAAATGACGAAAGGGTATTGATTTTTCAAAAATTATGTGATAAAATATAGAATGAAATATTGTTCCCGATGAAATATGAGTCGGAATTACCCGCAATGTGAAGGAGAATCCCGTTATGATAATAAGTATGCTCGCCGCCATGACCGCAGGATATCTGCTGAGCGTCATGATCGGGACGCCAAAGGCCATAAGCGCTACAAGGCTGTGTTCCCTGCTCTGTGAAAAGCTCGCTCCGAGTATAAGCGCAAAATATCAGGACAGCGAAGACGGTCAGCATACCGCAGGCACGGTATACATGACTGTGCTCATACTTTTCGCACTCATACCGGCAGCTGTTATACTTCTGCTTTTATACCGCTTCTGCCCCGCTGCAGCCATCATAGTTGACGCAGTCATCTGCTGGTCCGTAATGGACATAAAGGGCGTGAACAAGCTCTCTGCCGCTGCCGCAAGATCGGCAAGGTCCCACAGATTCGACAAAGTCGAGCGTGCTGCTTCCGCACTTAACGGCACAGACTGCTCAGACCTTACAGACGAGGAGCTTATCAAGGCCTCCGTACAGGGCGTGGCCGACAGAACAGTCGATAACGCCGCAGCACCGCTTTTCTATAACTTCCTTCTCGGAGGCGTGGGCGGTCTGCTTTTCAGGATGATAGACACCGCAGCCGAGCTTTGTCCCGAAAATACCGACGCAGAAGCAGGCTTTGCCGAGCCGCTCAAAAAGGCTCAGGCATTCTTCCTTGCACTTCCCGGAAAGCTCGCATCGGTAATAATGCTCGTTGACGCACTGTTCTTAAAGCTCAACACCCGTGACGCCGAGTATATGCTCCGCCGCGACGGCAAAAAGTGCCGCAGATCGTGCTTCGGCGGCTGCCGTGCAGTGCTTGCCGGCCTTCTCGGCATCTCACTCGTGCCCGAGGAAGTCTACAGCGAACAGTTCATCCGCACACTTACCATAGGCGACGGTGAAAAAGAACCCGTCGGCAGTGATATAACCCTTTCGGCTCAGCTTATGAACGGCACCGCATTTCTGCTCATGCTGCTGTTTTTCATGATAAAGCTGACCATAGGCGTGTGGACAAGATGATACACTACTATTACGGAAACGGCGCAGGAAAGACTACTTCGGCCATAGGGCTTACCCTCAGGGCTGCCGATGTGTACGACCCCTGCGTCGTTCAGTTTCTTAAAGACGGCACAAGCGGCGAGATATCCGCCCTGAAAAAGCTGGGGATACCTGTTTTCGCAGTCACGGGAGGCGTTAAATTCTTCCGTTCGATGACCGACGAGGATAAAGCCCGCATAACCGCAGAACACAATGAAAATCTCCGCCGTGCCTTTGAAAAGCCGTACACCTTTATCATGCTTGATGAACTCGGCGATGCCGCAGACCTCGGCCTGTGCGACACAGACCTTGTGAAAAGCCTGCTGACCTCACTGCCCGACACCTGTGAAGCCGTGATAACAGGCCACAGACCCACAGAGCTTTTTTTGGATATCGCAGACTATGTCACAGAATTTGTCTGCCATGAACACCCCTACAAAAAAGGCGTCGCAGCACGCAGGGGCATCGAATACTGACCGATCCGAGCATCAGAATACACTTTTAGCCGCAGCACCGCTGCCCAATCTCAACGCAATGCAGTAATATCGCTTGCATATATAGTGGGACGTTATAAGGCTTATCCCCCGAAATAATATCATCACGGTACCGCATAACATATCGAACTCATAACGGGAGCATATCCCGTTTTTTGTTTTGTGATATTCTCTAACATAGTTTTCTCACACAATTTTCGGCGCAGGAAATTATTACAAAACATTTAAAAAGGTTGACAAATCAGTAAAAATAAGGTATAATAAGGTTTAGTCATACATCCATGCCGCATATCCTGCGGCAGATAAGGGTAAAATACAGAAAGGATTGAACTGTTTCATGATGAAAAAGGCTATAAGCCTGCTTGCAGCACTTTCACTTACGGTAACAGCCGCAGGCGCACAGCTTACGACTTTTGCAGAAGAAAACACGCTCATAACATCTGAGAGCGCAGCCGATGAAAGCTCCTCCGAAAATGAGGAAGCAGCAAAGGAAGACGCAGACTATTCAGAAAGCACAGACGTATCCGAAGCTGAAGATACCGGGATAGCGGAAGACGATTTCCCCGATACTATGGAAGAGATCGAGCAGTACGCTATAGATACTCAGGACCCTCAGTACGGAAAATACCTCGCCATGAAGGCTGAGTATAACGATGCTCTTATCGAGGCGAACGCTTCAGACTTCGTTTCCATGTTCGGTGCCATGAGAGCATCGTTCAATGCAGAGAGCGACAGCAATATCAACAAGTACACCAACCGTGAGCTTTATCACAATTCACGTTTCGACAACTATGACAAGGTCTACGGTGTAGATGTTTCACAGTTCCAGTATAATATCGACTGGAACAAGGTCAAGGCTGACGGCATAGACTTTGCTATCATAAGACTCGGCTACCGCGGCTGGGGACGTGCAGGCACTCTTTGCACCGACCCCTACTTCACCCAGAATATGCGCGGTGCTGCAGCTGCAGGCGTGAATATAGGAATTTATTTCTATACTCAGGCTATAACTGTTGAGGAAGCAAAGCAGGAGGCTGACTACTGCCTCAGCTACCTCAGGAACTACAGCATACAGATGCCCGTTTACTTCGATATGGAGGGCGTTGATGAAACAAACCAGGGCCGCCTTGACAATGCAGGCCTTACCAGAGCACAGAAGACCGAGATATGCTGCGCTTTCTGCGACAGGATAATCGCCGCAGGCTACAAGGCAGGCATCTACTCCAACGTTTACTGGCTCAATAATATGATAGACGGTCCCCTGCTTGAGACCAAATACCCCATATGGCTCGCTAACTACACCACCCGTACCTACTATACAGGCAAATACCATATGTGGCAGTATTCGTCTCTCGGATACGTTGACGGTATCCCGACCAACGTCGATGTCAATGTTGACTACCGTGAGCGTGAGGCAATGGTGCCCGTTGACCTTAACGCAAAGGTCACGGGAAACACAGCACAGCTCAGCTGGACCGATCAGGGAAATTCCGACAAGTATGAGGTGTATAAGGTAAACGGCAGCAATTACGCTCTGTTCAGCACCGTAAACTCGCCTTCATGCAGCATACCCGTTACCGACCAGGTGGTAAAATACGCCGTAAGATCGGTAAAGAAGATGACCAACGGCAGAATAAGCTACAGCGATTACTCCGAGCCTATATCCCTTTCAAACAAGATGATAACAGGCTTCAAGGCGACCGCTGACACAAGAAGGATCACCCTCAAGTGGGACGCTCTCAGCGGTGCATCGGGCTATGTCGTATACCGTTCCGAAAACGGCGGCTCGTACAGAGCATTAAAGGAAGTCACCACTGCTTCCTACACCGACAGCACAGCAGAAGCCGCTGTCAAGTACTCCTACAAGGTAGCACCTTATTTCGGCACAGGCAACTCAAAGGCAGTGGGCGCAGATACCCTTGCGGCACATACGCTCCTCAAGCCCAAGAAGATAAGCGGTGTTTACATCAAGACCGCTTCCTCGCCCGCTTCCGAGATAAAGATCAAATTCAGCCATGTTACAAAGGCTTCGGGCTATCAGGTAGCTACATATGATTCTTCCGCAAGAAGATATGATATCGTTGCTACTGTCCCCGCAAACAGCTTCTATTATACTCTTGACACTCTGCCTGCAAATACCAAGCGCAGCATAGCTGTAAGAGCATACTATGAAGCAGGCGGTCTCCGCTCCGACGGTGACTGGTCAAAAACAGTTGACGGCTATACATCACCTAAAGCGCCCGTTATCTCAAAGATAACCGCAACTCCCACATACTCAAAGGTAGAATGGGCAGCTTCATCGGGTGCTTCTTCCTACACGGTATACAAGAAGTCCGGCTCGACCTATGTAAAGGTAGCTCAGACAACAGGTACAAGCTATACCGTTAACGATAACTCGGCATCAACCAGAACATACGCTGTCAAGGCATCTTCGGCAAAGGGTTCAAAGACCTACACCAGCGGATACAGCACCGCAGTTTCCATAAACGGCAAAACACCCGAAAAGGTGGTCATCACCTCTGCTTCGGCAAGCGGCAGCAATGCTAAGCTCACATGGAACGCTGTTCCCGGCGTAACAGGCTACAGAGTTTACATGAGAGATCCTGCAACAGGCACATATAAGGGTGTCAAGACAGTAAACGCACGCTATACCTCCTGCACAGTAGCAGGCAGCGGTTCGTCTTCTACCTACAGAGTAAAGGCGTTCAGACGTGAAACAGCAGGTACGGTATGGGGCAGCCCCAGCAATGTAAAGACCGTTCGCTTCTGATCAAAAAAATCTATCCGCATACTTTCGGGTATGCGGATTTTTTTGACCTTTTTTGATTGACTAACCACTCATGAAGTGTTATAATAATAAGTGTTTTTATTTTTACGAGGTGATATCTGAATGAAATACTATATGCCAACAAGAATATACTGTGAGGACGGCTGCGTAAAGTCCCACGCCGATGAACTCTGCTCTCTCGGAAAAAAAGCCCTTATCGTCATAGGCGGCAGCTCCGCAAAGAAAAACGGTTCACTTGACGATGTGATAAAAGCCCTTGATTCTCACGGCTGTTCATATGAGCTTTTTGAG
>CADBTD010000010.1 GCA_902797535.1 uncultured Ruminococcus sp.
AAAATCACTCTCCTTATGTATGGTTCCGCCGCAGATACCACATGAACCTATCTTGGGAGATAGGCTCTTGTCGTACTTGCCGCATTGTCTCCTCATGTGCAGATGTTTAAACCTGCTCTATGTATGCTTCGGCTATATCGGTTTCGCCGTTGCTATAAAGTGATTCTATCGTTATCTTTGTTCTTGTTCCTGTTATATCGTCGTGTTCGATAGTGATAAACGCTCTTGTGTTCTCGTTATTGGGTTCGCCCTCAATTGATCTAATAGCGACTTCTTTTAGTTCCTCGGGCAGCGATTCAAATTCAACCTCGAATATACTTCCGTAATAGGTGCTCTTGATAGTCATAATTAGTAACTCCTTTTCAGATGTGCGGGCAGTCAGTCCCGCTATAATTTTATTGATAACAATTGTTTTTTGCCGTGTTGCCTGCTGATTTCTACTAAAATTTCTACTTGCTTTTCTAAAACTGCGCTATTACGTTGTTTTTTGCTCAGTTAAGAAAAAGACAAGAATTTAACAAGATTCCGATAAGGAAAATATTTCGGGGATCGTGTATAATATGATCATAGGATAAATTATCCGAAAGGTTGTGTTATATATGATCCCTGTTTTGCGTACAGAAAAGCTGTGCAAGTCATTTTCAAACGGCGGCACTCAGCAGCACGTTATCAAAAATCTTGACCTTGAGATAATGGAGGGGGATTTTACCGTTATCATGGGTGCTTCGGGTTCGGGCAAGTCCACTCTGCTTTATGCACTCTCAGGTATGGATAAGCCCACGCTCGGAAAGATCTGTTTCGGTGATAATGAAATACAGAATTATTCCAACGATCAGCTTGCGTTGTTCAGGCGTGGCAGCTGCGGATTTGTGTTCCAGAGTATCTATCTGCTCGAAAATCAGACTGTGCTTGACAATGTGCTGACGGGAGCGTTTGCAGTGCAGAAAAATACTCCCGAACTTATAAAGAAAGTAAAGGAACTGCTGAAAAAAGTAGGGCTTGATGAAAAAATGCAGATGAAATATCCCAATCAGCTTTCGGGCGGCGAAGCACAGCGAGTCGGGATCGTCAGGGCTGTCATCAACGAGCCGAAGATACTCTTTGCAGATGAGCCGACGGGTTCGCTCAACTCCGCATCGGGCAAGGACGTTCTCGACATTTTCACGCAGGTGCATGAAAACGGTCAGAGCATCGTTATGGTGACTCACGATATAAAAACTGCACTCAGAGGTACAAGAGTCATCTATCTGCGTGACGGCAGTATCGTGGGCGAACACCGTATGCCGAAATATGGCGGGGGCGACATAAAAGAACGCCGTGAAAGTCTTACGGCATTTCTCGAAGAAATGGGCTGGTGACTTATGAAGATATTCAGACTATCCTTATTCAATTTGAAGAAGAGCAAGCGTGAAGCGGCGGCTATCGTCTTTCTGACACTTATCACGTCTTTTCTGTTGTCGGTATTCTTTGTCAGCATAACAGAGATAGACAAGGCTTTCGACAAATGCTTTGAGGAAACGGGCTGTGCAGATGTTATGATGCTTTATGATGAAAGCAAGTACCGTGATATATACCGCACTGTTCTGGAGGAAGAATACGGTGTGACGGAAGTCCGTGAAAGCAGTGTGCTTGTCGGTGCCGCCGCAAAGACAATATCGAAGCAGGGCGACAGCATCGCATATAACATGATCTTTACGGACGAAAGCACCGAACGTAAAATAGAGGATTTCGTAAAGCTGAAAGCACTTCCCGATGATGAGACAGCAGAGCTTTCTCACCCGATCTGGCTCCCGCAGTATTTTGAGATAACGGGCGGTTTTGCTCCGGGAGATACCTTCACGCTGATTTCGGGCGGCAGAGATTATCCCTTTACCATTGCAGGATTTTACAATACCGGCTTTTGCAACAGTGACGGAATGCTGTTCAAATGCGTGCTGAGCGATGATGATATGTCGCTGTTGTCCGCAGTATATGAAGAATACCGCATGATCGCATTTGATACGGAAGAAAAGCTTGATTTTGAGGAATACTACGAAAAATGCTCGGAAATATCAGGCGAATATGTCTCTGGTATCGTGTATCCCTTCGATCAGGCATCGGAAAGAGAGTGCGAGACTTCTTATCTCCATATATTCCTGTACATGAGTGCATTTATTTCGTTAGTCACCATGATATCCGCACTGTTTCTGATACTGCACAAGATATCAAAGGATATGGAGGAACAGATGGTGCAGATAGGCGTGCTGGAGGCACTGGGATATACCAGCCGTGAACTTTCTCTTTCCTATATTTGTGAATACGTCCTTACGGGAGGTATAGGTTCCGTTTTCGGCGGTATAGCGGCGGCTTTCTTCTCGCCCGTCATGGACAGACTCACAAGGGGTATGATAAACCGTGATGTACATAGCGATGTGAATATCCTGCGGTTCATTATCGTTGCTGCTTCTATCATTGCACTGGTAACGCTCTTTGCGCTGTCAAGGGCAGCAAGAGTGAAAAAGATCCCCCCTGTTGTGGCTTTCCGCAAGGGCATAAAGACGCATCATTTCGGCAGGAACATACTCCCGCTTGAAAAGCTCAGGCACAGCATCAATATGCGTCTTGCCCTGAAAGGGATAGTTCACGATCTGCGTTCCAATATCGGTGTCGGTATATGTATCATTGCTGCGGGTGTTGCCGTGATGTTCGGTGTGTACACCTTTGACTTTTTCAAAAACGGTCATGACGGGCTTATCAGCGTTATGGGAATGGAGATGCCCGACATAAGCATCATGACGATGAACGGTGTGGACAATGAAGCATTCTGTGAGGAACTGCGCCAGATGCCGGAAGTCGAAAAGGTGCTTATAAACTTTGCAATCGGAAACAATGTAGAGATCAAGGGCAGCCCTCAAAGCGCAGCAGCGGTGGTCTACAAGGATTTTTCACTTACAGAGAATATATGCGTTAAAGAAGGACGTTTCCCCGAATATGACAACGAGATCATGATAACCGTCAAGAGAGAAGGGACGGAAGACCGTCATATCGGTGACAGCATCATTGTCAAGGGTGATTCGGGTGAGAAAAGCTATATCATAACAGGCATAACCAATGCCATGAATAACGGCGGCAGGAGTGTCTATATGACCGATGAGGGCTATAAACGCATTCGTCCGAATGACCGTCCCAACATTGTTGAGATAACTCTTAAAAACGAGAATGATCGTCCTGCATTTGAGGAAAA
>CADBTD010000011.1 GCA_902797535.1 uncultured Ruminococcus sp.
CCAGGAAAAAAAGCGCAGAAAGCACAGCATAAACCGTCTTGCGGATTTTACCGCCGAAAGCATGGTATTCGGTGATATGCAGCAAAGCCGTATCACAAGCATCATAAAAAGCATTCCCGACCTCGGTCTGCGAAATGCTGCATTCTATATGTTCGCCGAAAAGGTCGTCTGCACCGCAGATGCCCCCGCAAAGCTGCCGGAAAAGATACTGCTCAAATGCGTTGTCCGCGGCGGAAAGACACACATTATCCCCGAGCAGCGCCAGCTTTGCTCGGTTTCCGAAATGTTCACCCGCTGTGAGATACCCAAAAACACTGCCGGCATAGTGACATTCCCCGTGTTTTTCGGAAGCATCATCTATGGATTTCTGCTGTGCGGCTGTGAGGGCGATATCTGCGACAAAGGCGAATACATAGCGCTCCAGCTTGGCATGGCGCTCTCCTCCGAGGAAAACTGAACAGCTTATTGCGTGGTGATATATATATGAAGTCCCGCAGAGGTCTGTCTGAACTCTGCGGGACTTTCCCTTTTGCGTCAATTTACCCGATAAGCTCGCTTATCTCCACCCCGAGAACATTTGCCAGCTTCATTATCATGGGTATGTCGGGAACTCTCACTCCCGTTTCCCACCTCTGTATCGTAGGCATTACACAGCCTATCTTCTCCGCAAGCTCGGCTCTTGTCAGACCGCACTCCTCACGGCATTTCTGTATCCTTGCACCTATCACCGAATCACCGAGATACTGCTTACGGAGCATTTCGTCCGTAATGCTCGATACGGGAAATCTAAGATGCTCCAGCGCATCTCTGAGCATATCTTCGTCAATGGGCTTTACAAGAAATGCGCTCGCATAGGTCTTGTAGCTTTCAAGGGCGTATTTTTCATATCCTGTTATGTAGATTATGTTCGTGCGGGGTCTTTTCTCCTGCAATTTCTTGGCAACAGCAATTCCGTTTCTTCCGTCAAGCTCAATGTCTATGAACACCACATCAGGCTTCATCTCATCAAAAAGCTCTGCTATCCTGTCAGGTTCGCTCGTTCCGACTATTTCAGCATCGGGTCTCAGCTTTTTCAGGTAATATATAAGGTCATCCACCACAAGCTGATGGTCGTCTGCAACTAATATCTTCACTATTATCCTCTCCTTGTCTCGGGTATTCGGATAGTGACTGTGCATCCGCTGTCCGTCATATTTACGTCCATTCTGCCGCCGCACTGCTTTGACAGCCGCTTTCTTGTGTTGTCAAGCCCCACTCCCAGCCTTTCCGAGACCTTCTGTGTCATTTCCTTTTTTGCAGTGCCGTTGTCGGTTATGCGTATCACTGTTTCGCCGTTTTCGGACATCGTCGAAACGGTTATCCTGCCGCCCTGACGGCTTATTCCGTGCTGTATGGCATTTTCTATTATCGGCTCAAGGCTCAGCGCAGGTATGTAAAACCCGTTTTCCTTCAGGTCATATATAAGCTCTATCTTTCCGGGATAGTCAGTCTGCGCAAGCTCAACATAAACGCTGACATTCTTCAGCTCGTCCTCAAAGGGTATCATGTCTTCACTCTGTATCGCCTTTATGTGGGTCTTCAGATACTTCGAGAAATTGTTTATCGCCGTTACCGCACGCTCTGTATCGGTCCTCGTCAGCGAGCGTATCATGGTAAGCACATTGTATATAAAGTGCGGCTGTATCTGATTTCTCAGCACCGTAAGTTCGCTCTTTGTCAGGTCAAGCTCCTTCTGTATCAGCGAATCCGCTATAGTCTGACGCTCTATCATGAAGAGATATATGTAGTAATTCAGCATACACAGCGCCGTCACTGCGTTTGTCATGCTCGGAGGCAGATCATAAAACTCCCTTACTGCCGCCAGCACCGCCTGTATGAATATAGTCACCAGCATCAGGCTTTTTCTGCGGTTGTTCTTCTTGAAGGAGATTATTGAAAAACACAGCAGCAGCGTCACATAAAGTATCTGCGTCAGATATATCGAAAGATGAAGCGGTCCGCCGCAGAAAGTGTTTGTGTCGCTTATGCGGAAAGCGATTCAGCTGCCGAATAAAGCCGTGCCGAATATCACGCCGTTTACCGCCGCAGGCAGCGAACACAGCAGTCTGTATTTTTTGTTCGGTATCACAATGAAAAGCTCTATCATTATAATACAGGGACGCAGTATGTAGCATATCGTATCCGCCCATGTCCTCAGCAGTACCGCAGGCTTTTCTCTTCCGCTTTCATAAAGTCTTTCTGTTACCTCTGTCATCAGGTCATTGAGTGACACCGCAAGCAGTATGAAAATACCCGTCATGAACAGCCTTGACGCAGGTATCTTTATATCCTTGTTGACATACATGACCGCTCCCAGTGTCAGCAGTATCATAAATGCCATGAAATTCTGATCAAAATAGTCAAATATCATTTTCAGCACCCCGTAAGTATTCTGAACGGCTTGCGCCATATATTAATATACCACATTACGGCCTGTGATGTCAACTTTTTTTACCGCACCGGATGACTGTCCTGCGGCCATTCCGGTATGCGGTATTTTTCTGCCCGAATGGAACATTTTTGTCTTTTCGGCACTTGAATTTTCAAAAAAGGTATTGTATAATAACATAGTCAGCTGTGGCTAACTCCATTTTACGCTGATAAAATGAACGTTCATAGGTATCATAGGGCAGACAGCGCACTTTTGCGTGACAGGAGAAAGGTTATCATGGCATTTGAATTAAAAGATATGGATTTCGGCAGTGATATAACGGATGTTTTTGAAAAGGAAGGCTGTAAGATAATGCGCCTTGCCACTGAAGCAGGTGAGGGCATCATGACGGTATACAGCGTTTTTGACGGGGTCTACCTCATGTACAATAACTTCCATTATGAGCGAGATCTGCGGTATATTTCCATTTTACTGTATGTACAGGCTGATAGATGCCTTTGTACAGGACACTGTTACAAACAGCCTTGTTTACCGATGGTGCGCAGCGGCGCTTGCGGCATATGCCGTCAAGGTGCTGTGCTTCGGACTGTCAACGGGGCTTTCGCACCTTGCGGCTTTTGATGTCCTTGCAGGTCTGAGAAAGCGTGTCACCGACCGTTTCATGCACGCCCCTCTCGGAAAAGTGCAGGAACACTCGATAGGTGAGATAAAAAACATCATCGTTGACAAGATAGAAAGCATGGAGCCGCCCCTTGCACATATGGTCCCCGAGGGTGCGGGCCATATCCTGCTGCACAGGCTGCGCTTGCGGTCATGCTTTCAGTGTCTATGGTCACATCTCTCGCAAAGATAGAGGTCTTCTCCGAAAGCATACGTCAG
>CADBTD010000012.1 GCA_902797535.1 uncultured Ruminococcus sp.
ACCATTTTCCACACTTTCGGCAGGTGATCCTGTCCCTTTCTGAAGTAGGAACTTACACGGTTGTGCAGGTTTTTCGCCTTTCCGACGTAAATTATCTTTCCCGAAGAGTCCTTCATGATATAACAGCCGGGTTTTGTGGTCAGTTTTGACGTTTTATCACGCAAAAACACCAGATCCGGGTTTTGCTGTTCGGTTATATGCATTAAGACTCACCTCTTTCCGCTTATTATTATACCATATTCCTGTCCAAAAGTAAAGCTGTGCAGGTCTGTGTTTTATGCAAGTTTATTAATATATACAACTATTTTTGTTCATAAAACAGAAACTTGTTCCACGTGGAACATTATGAATTTCAGACCTTATTTTTTCATTTTTAATCCTCGATTTTTCAAAAAACAGGGTCAAAAATGCAAAAAACAACACCCAAAAATCCATTTTTCACGAGTTAATCAAAAATTCACAATTCGTTAATTATCTATTAAATAAAAAAGCCCCCGACACATATCGGGAGCTTTTAAAAGCAAAGATATTATCAGTTGCCGTACTTAGCGGTGCTGACCTTGATGCCAACGCCCATAGTAGAAGCAACTACAACGCTCTTGAGGTACTGACCCTTAGCAGCAGCAGGCTTAGCCTTAACTATAGCCTCGAGAAGGGTGTTGAAGTTCTCTTCGAGCTTAGCTGCGCCGAAGGAAGCCTTTCCAATCGGGCAGTGGATGATGTTGGTCTTGTCAAGACGATACTCGATCTTACCTGCCTTAGCCTCGGTAACAGCCTTAGCTACGTCAGGGGTAACGGTACCTGCCTTGGGGTTCGGCATAAGTCCGCGGGGTCCGAGGATCTTACCGAGACGTCCAACAACGCCCATCATATCGGGTGAAGCGATAACTACGTCGAAATCCATCCAGTTTTCCTTGGTGATCTTATCAACATAGTCCATACCGCCGTAGTATTCAGCGCCGGCTTCCTTGCAGGCATCATACTTGTCTTCCTTGCAGAATACAAGAACTCTTACCTTCTTACCGGTACCGTTAGGAAGTACAACTGCACCTCTAACCTGCTGATCTGCGTGACGGGAGTCAACGCCGAGACGGATGTGAGCTTCTATAGTTTCATCGAACTTAGCCTTAGCGCCGCTTGCTGCGAGCTCAAGAGCCTCGCCTGCTTCGTAAAGCTTAGCCTTGTCAACTGCCTTTGCGGAGTCAACATACTTCTTACCGTGTTTCATTATTTATCCTCCTTAAAAGTGGTCATGACGGAAGTCGGGTCACACATTCTGCCCGATCCTCCCACTCGGACCGGTTATCAGTCCTTTACTACAATGCCCATAGAACGGCAGGTGCCTGCGATCATGCTCATAGCAGTGTCGATGTTTGCTGCGTTGAGGTCGGGCATCTTCTGCTCTGCGATAGCCTTGATCTGGTCCTTAGTGATAGTTGCTACCTTGTTCTTGTTAGGCTCGCCCGATGCCTTTTCAAGCTTGCAGGCCTTCTTTATAAGTACTGCTGCGGGCGGGGTCTTGGTGATAAATGTGAAAGAACGGTCTGCGTATACAGTGATAACAACAGGGATTATAAGACCTGCGTCATTCTTTGTTCTCTCGTTGAAGTCCTTTGTAAATGCCATAATGTTTACGCCGTGCTGACCGAGTGCAGGTCCAACAGGCGGTGCAGGAGTTGCCTTTCCTGCAGGGATCTGAAGCTTTATAAAGCCTACTACTTTCTGTGCCATTTATTCGCACCTCCAAAAAAATTGTGGTAAGGCGAGCTGTGCGATCAACTCTCCCACTTTAAGACTGCACAAACCTTTTGTGCATATTCCTCACTTAGCCTTCTTAATCCTCAGCCTTGACATCGGTTATCGGCAGGCTTACGGGTGTTTCTCTGCCGAACATCGACACTACTACCTCTACGGTCTGTGCCTCAAGGTCTATCGCAGAAACAACTCCTGTGAAGCCCTCGAACGATCCTGTGGTTACTTCTACGCTGTCGCCGACGCTGTAATCGACCTCGACCGCAGTTTCTCTTGCCTCAACTCCGAGCGCCTCGACCTCCTGATCCGACAGGGGAACGGGTTCGGTTGGCGTTCCGACGAAGCCTGTTACGCCGCGGGTATTGCGGACGATATACCATGAGTCGTCTGTCAGCACCATTTTCACCATAACGTAGCTGGGGAACAGCTTTCTTTCAGCCTCGACCTTCTTTGAGTCCTTTACCTCGGTATAGCTCTCCATAGGTATACGGATCTCCTGTATAAGGTCATGAAGCTTACGGTTCTCAACGACCTTTTCAATATTCTGTTTCACCTTGTTCTCGTAACCCGAATAGGTGTGGATCACATACCATTTTGCTCCGTCAGCCATTTGTATCTTCCTCCCAAAACATTGAAAAATCGTTTTATTCCGTCTTTAGCGCTTATGCGCCTATTCCGAGCAGTGCCTTGACTGCCACTGCGAGCAGGCTGTCTATTCCGAAAAGGAGCATTCCGCATACGAGCATTACTGCCAATACCACGCCCGTATTGTTTCTTACCTTTTCTGCCGACGGCCATACTACCTTTTTGATCTCACTCTTGAGATCCTTGTAATACTTCTTTGCTCCGCCCTTCTTGGCGTCCTTCTTGGATGCTCCCTTTGCGGAAGCCTTTTCGGCGCCCTTCTTGGCTGAAGTCTTTGCAGTATCCTTGGGGTCAGCTTTCTTAGCCATTCAAAAAGCTCCTCCCTTGATCACTTGGTCTCTTTGTGAAGAGTGTGCTTTCTGCAGAACTTGCAATACTTATTCATCTCAAGTCTGTCAGGATCATTCTTCTTGTTCTTCTTGGTGTTGTAATTTCTCTGTTTGCACTCAGTGCAAGCGAGTGTGATCTTTACTCTCATTTGTCGGCACCTCCTGATGAATTTTACACCGAGCCGAGAACATGAGCACGGTGCGGTCTGCCTCCCTCTGCGGCAGTTTTTCTGCCATTGAGGTAACGTATGCTTTTGTGCCATCTTCGCAAAAATGGGCGCAAAAAAATATACCTCATAAAGAGGTACATTTATTATAGCATATCATTTCCGCCTTGTCAAGCGGCTTGATGAATTTTCCGTAAATTTTGTCAAAACAGTAAAGGCGGAGCATTTTTATTCTCCGCCTGCTGTTTATTGTGCTTAATCCTGCTGGTCGCGCAGTTTCTTCTGCTCTTCTTCCATGAGCTTCATCAGCTCTTCGAGAGTAGCGTTTGCGTCCTTATGAGGAGCAGCGTGGCGCTGTGCTCTCGGGGGAGCAGGTCTTCTGCGGGGTGCAGGTCTTGCGCCGCCCTGAGGAGGTCTTCTTCTCGGTGCGCCGGGGTGAGGCTGCTGAGGTCTGCGGGGTCTTTCCTGTGCGGGAGCCTCGGGCTGTGCCGCAACGGGTGCTGCTGCCTCGACTGCTTCGGGCTGTACCTCTGCTTTGGGAGCGACTGCATCGTCTATCATCTTTGATGCCCTCTCATAGTAAGAAGGATCAACATTTGACTGCTGTGCAGGTGCGGGAGCGGGTGCAGGTGCAGGCTCTTCATATACGGGCTGCTGTACCGGCTCTTCCTCATATACGGGAGCTTCGGGCTGCTGAGGCATGAACGCTTCAACGTCTTCCTCGTATGCTTCGGGAGCATTGACATCAAAGTCGGGCTTAGCGTTCTTATTCATCATGCCTGCGTACTTATCTTCAAACTGATCGCCGAACTCATCTGCGAAATTATCGGAAGGCTTGCCGCCGTTATAGACCTCATCGCCCTGACCGCCGTAGAGGAAGTCATCAAGGGTGACGTTATCTGTGGGGGGAAGCATCTCGGTATCGTCTTCGTAGTCAAAGTCATCATCAGACGAGCGGTGTGCGGCCACTATGATAAGTTCGATTATTATCATGAGCAGCAGGGGTGCTCCGCCTGCCACTGCCATACCGAAAGGAGTCTTCACGAAGGTGATTATCTTACCTGCGGTGATGTAGTAGCTTGTAGCCTGTCCCACGATATCCGAGCCTGTAAGGTCGAACATCTTATCGGGAGACTTAGTCTGATATATCGTATAAACAAGGTGGTCAACGGTATCGCCCTTTGTGCCGACTTCATAAAGCCAGCCGACGGTAGTGCCTTCGCCCTCAACGTTCTTTGCGAGGACTGCGCTGCCTGTCTTCTGGTCTGAGGGAACGCCGTTGGAGACTACAACGAGAGAGTCCTTCGGGGGTTCCTGTCCCATATTGTCCGAGTCCATTATAAAGAAGCTGAAGCGTGAGATCTTTACTACGCTGTCCTCATTTTTGAATAGTCTGGTCAGACCGAATATCAAAAGTGCCTCAAGCAGTATAAATACTATAAAGAATACAGCCACATTCTTACCCGCAGAAGATTTCTTCCGCTTAGTCTGAGATCTGCTCATTTCGTTTTACCATTCCTTCCGAAGATTGTTTTTCAAACTGATATAAAACTATTATAACACATCTCATTTCAAATTTCAACACCTTTTTGAAATATGTTAAAAAATATCATGAGTTTTTCACGAAAGAACTGCCCCGTATATGTCACAAATGACATCAGCCGCAGTCAAACTGTGAGTTATACAGTCTTGCGTATGCTCCGTTTTCAGCCATAAGCTCATCATGAGTGCCCTGTTCGACTATATGGCCCGAATCCATAACGAGTATGCAGTCGGCATTGCGGACGGTGGACAGGCGGTGTGCTATGATAAAGCTGGTCCTGCCCTTCATCATCTCGCCGAAGGCCTGCTGAATGAGTATCTCGGTACGGGTATCTATAGAGCTGGTCGCCTCATCGAGTATGAGCATAGGCGGCAGGCTGAGCATCACTCTTGCTATGCAGAGGAGCTGTTTCTGGCCTGCGGAGAGGGTGCTGCTCTCGTCTGATATAACAGTATCATACCCCTTTTCAAGGCGTCTTATGAATCCGTCACAGTGGGCGGCCTTTGCGGCGGCCTCTATCTCGGACATATCGGCATCGGGTCTGCCGTAGCTGATATTGTCGCGCACCGTCCCCGTTTTGAGCCATGTTTCCTGGAGCACCATACCGAAATTGCGGCGCACCGAATCACGGCTGAAGTCTGCGGCAGGCGTGCCGCTGATGACTATCCTGCCGCTGTCGGGCTCATAAAAGCGCATGAGCAGGTTTATGAAAGTTGTCTTGCCGCAGCCTGTGGGGCCTACTATGGCGATACGCTGACCGCTTTTCACGTCAAGGCTGAAATCTTCGATAAGGGGAACTTTCGGGTCATAAGAGAAGAAGACATTTTCAGCGGAGAGAGTGCCGTCGGCGGCATCAAGGCGGTCTTTGCCGCTTTCATCGGGCTCGGGGGTCTCATCTATAAGGTCAAAGACTCTCTTTGCGCAGGCCACAGCGCCCGTAAGCTCGGTGATGACACCCGATATCTCGTTAAAGGGCTTGGTGTACTGTTTTGCGTAGGTAAGGAAGCAGTTGAGCTGTCCCACGGAAAAATGTCCCGAAATAACGGAGAATGCTCCCACTATGCCCACTGCCGCATAGACAAGTCCGTTTACGAAGCGGGTGCAGGGGTTTGTAAGCGAGGAAAAGAACACTGCACGCACGCTCACGTCCTGAAGGCTGCGGTTGAGTTTCTCAAACTCTTCCTCGGCTTCGTCTTCGTGGGCAAAAGCCTTGACGGTCTTCTGGTTTCCTGTCATTTCCTCAACAAATGATGTAAGGTCGCCTCTGACGCTTGTCTGTTCCTTAAAAAACTTAAAAGTATTCTTTGAGATATATCTTGCGACGAAAAGGGACACGGGGGTAAGCACAACGACTATCAGTGCTGTCTTCACGTTTATGGACAGCATGAAAACGAGTGTGCCGAGAATGGTGACAACGCCTGTGAAAAGCTGTGCAAAGCCTGCGATAAGGCCGTCGGATATCTGCTCTACGTCGGTGATAAGGCGGCTTATGATGTCGCCCTTGGGGTGGGAGTCGATATATTTCAGCGGAAGTCTGCTGAGGTTGTCGAATGCCCTGTCACGGAGGTCCTTGAGTGCCGCAAAGGTGACTTTATTGAGAAAGAGGTTCATGAAGTACTGTGAAAGTGCGACTATAACTATAGTGACGGCAAACTGTGCAAGCAGAGGTCTGAGGCCTGCGAAATCGACCTTGCCCTCAGCGATGATGAGGTCTATGGCTCGGCCTGTTACTATGGGGGCATAGAGAGTAGCCGCAACGTTTACCGCCGCAAGGACGAGTGCCGCCGCAAGTCCCGGAAGGTACGGGCGGAAGCCTGCCGCAAGTCTTTTGAGAGTGCTTTTACTGATATCAGACATTATCCTGCACCTCCTCTGTAAGCTGGGAACTGCATATCTCCTTGTAGACGGCGCAGTTTTCAAGAAGTTCGTGATGTGTTCCGATACCTGCTACACGGCCGTCGTCAAGGACTATTATCCTGTCGGCGTTTCTTATGGAGGAAACACGCTGTGACACGATGAACACCGTCATGCGGTCTGTATCCGAGGCTATGGCGTGCCTTAAAGCCGCATCTGTGGCAAGGTCAAGAGCTGAGGCGGAGTCATCAAGGATAAGTATATCCGGGCTGCCCACGAGTGCCCTTGCTATTGTAAGGCGCTGGCGCTGACCGCCCGAGAAATTTCTGCCCGACTGTTCGGTGACATAGTCAAGGCCGCCCTGCTTTTCTTTTACGAAGTCCGCAGCCTGTGCAGTGGTGAGAGCTTTCATTATCTCATCATCGGAGGCGTTCCTTTTGCGCCACTGCATATTTTCGCGGATAGTCCCCTTGAAAAGAACGGCTTTCTGTGGAACTATGCCTATGCTGCCCCTGAGACCCTCAAAGGTGTAGTCCTTTACGCTGCTGCCGTTTACGAGGACTTCGCCGCACGATGCTTCATAAAAACGGGGGATAAGGTTCACAAGGGTGGTCTTGCCGCAGCCTGTACCGCCTATGATGCCGACGGTCTCGCCCTTCATGGCGGTGAAGCTGATGCCCTCAAGTGCGGGGCGCTCGGAGTCATGGTAGCTGAAAGAAACGTTTCTGAATTCAACGGCAGGCGCACCCTCAACGGGAGCGGGGTCGGTATTTCCGCTGTCGGTAAGGCTCGGCTGTCTTGCGAAGACGTCAAGTATCCTGGCAGAAGAAGCCTGTGCCTTTGTAAGGCTCAGCATAAGCTCTGCAAGTCTTATAAGGGAGAGGAGTATCTGCATCATGAAGTCGATGAGAGCCACGACCTCGCCCTGGGTAAGAGAGCCTGTGTTGACATTTTTTCCGCCGAACCACAGTATGAGCATTATAGCGATATTCACGAAAACGTAGGTAAGAGGGCTCATGACGGCGGACACACGGCCTGCGGAGAGCTGGATGTTTTGCAGGCTGTTGGTGGAATCACGGAATCTTTCACGCTCGTCATGCTGACGGGAGAATGCCCTTATGACCCTTACGCCCGAGATATTCTCACCGACTATCATGGAAGTATTGTCGAGTTTTTTCTGTATGGTCTTGTACATGGGCACAGTGCGCCTTGTGACGAAGTCTATGACGAGCCACAGTATGGGAGTGAAAACAAGGAAGATAAGGGTGAGCTTAACGGAGATGGTGAGGGTCATTATAAGTGCTCCCACAACGATGAAGGGGGCTCTGAGAAACAGACGCAGGAGCATATTGACACCTGTCTGGACTGTGTTTATATCGGCAGTCATGCGGGTAACGAGGGTGGCGCTTCCGAAGCTGTCGATATCGGTATGGGAGAAGGTATTTATATGTCTGAAAAGGTCACGGCGAAGTTCGGTGCCGAAGCCCATAGCCGCCTTTGCGGCGAAATACTGTGCTGTCAGCGACGAAGCAAGTCCGAGCACTCCGAGGAGGACGAGCACTGCGCCCATCTTATATATATACGGTCTGTCGCCGTTTTTTATACCCGTTTCGATTATCTGTGCCATAACGAGAGGCACGATAAGCTCAAGTACAGCTTCAAAGAGCTTTCCGAGAGGGCCGAGAACGGCTTCTTTCTTGTAGTTTTTCAGGTATTTAAAGAGCTTTATCATTTATTTTTCATTTCCTTTTCAGAAAAAGTATTTGCATAGAGTAAAAATATATGCTATAATGTCCCATATACTATAGAAAAATAAGACCGGGGAGAAGATATGGAAAATATTTACGAATTTTATTTTGCGGTGCTTGAGGCACTGCAGAAGATACACTCACCCGTGCTCGATGCGGTGCTGGGATTTTTCACATACATCGGTACGGCGGGTATCATATGGGCGGTGTCAGCTGTAATAATGCTGCGGTCCGTCAGGACGAGGAAAGCAGGCATTTCGGTGATCATATCGCTGTTTTACGAGCTTATTATAAACGAGATGCTGATAAAGCACATAGTACAGCGGCCGAGGCCATTTTTTCTGCACCCCTGGGTAGACACGATAGTATCAAGACCATCGAGTTTCTCATTCCCTTCGGGACACACCTGTTCTTCGTTCGCGGCGGCAACAGCGATCTTCTGCTTCAACAGAAAGCTGGGTGCGGCGGCGTACTTAGCGGCAGCATTGATAGGTTTTTCAAGGAACTATTTTTATATACACTTTCCGACAGATGTTATCTGCGGGGCGGCCATCGGCATAGTACTGGGCGTATTTGCGCACCTGACGGCAGAAAAGCTGTACCCTGTGACAGAGAAACGGTTCAGCCGTTCGCATCGGGAATGATCATACCGACTTTAGCCAGCGCCTTTGACAGCAGTTTGCGGTCAAGGGCGTAAATTTTGCTTTTATCTGTGCGTTTTTCATGGCTGAAGCGTTCAAAGCGCACATAGTTTTCTTCAAAATCGGGAGTGCTGTAGAAATAGGCAACTATATAGTCGTTCTTGACGGCATAGTAATTGACGGGGGTAAGTTTCATAACAGCTTCGGGGGACTGTGACATTGAACTGCACAGGGCATCAAAGTCGGTATCCACAAAGCTGACCTGTCTGCACTTCATAGCGGACAGCATCTTTTCCTCAGCAGAGGGGGTATCCTTTTTACCCGAAAAAAGTCTGAACATAGTTTCAGCCTCCCAT
>CADBTD010000013.1 GCA_902797535.1 uncultured Ruminococcus sp.
ACGTTGAAGATCTTAGGAGCGTTCTCGCCGAGCTTTTCGCCCATTTCGAGCCAGTGGTTCCAGTAGTCACCTACGTTGTAGCCGATGAAGGGCTTCATAGCCATAGGATCGTGACGGAGCACGCCTACTGCACCGGTAGCAGCTGCGGTAGTCTCGGAAGATACAGCAGAACCGATGTAAGTACCGTGAGTCCAGTCAAATGACTGATATACCAGCGGAGTGGTCTTCTCACGTCTGCCGCCGAAGATTATAGCGGATACCGGCACGCCCTTGGGGTTGTTGAACTCAGGGCTGATGCAGGGGCAGTTCTCTGCGGGAGCAGTGAAACGGCTGTTGGGATGAGCGAGCTTTTCGCCTGAAGCAACATACTCGGGTCCGTTTACCTTAGCACCCTTCCACTCCTCAGCATTTACAGGAGGATTCTTGTCAAGACCCTCCCACCAGGGAGTCATGTTGTCAAGGTTGATAGCTACGTTTGTGAATATAGCGTTCTTCTTGGTGGAAGCAAGAGCATTGTAGTTGCTCTTTGCATTGGTTCCGGGAGCAACGCCGAAGAAGCCGTTCTCGGGGTTGATAGCATAGAGCTTGCCGTCTTCGCCCTGCTTCATCCATGCGATATCATCACCAACGGTGAATACCTTGTAGCCCTGCTTGGTGTAGCTCTCGGGCGGGATAAGCATTGCAAGGTTGGTCTTGCCGCAGGCAGACGGGAAAGCAGCAGTGATGTACTTGATGTCGCCGTCGGGCTTCTGTACACCGAGGATGAGCATATGCTCAGCCATCCAGCCTTCGTTCTTGCCCTGGAAGGAAGCGATTCTGAGAGCGAAGCACTTCTTGCCGAGCAGTACGTTTCCGCCGTAAGCAGAGTTGATGGAGCAGATGGTGTTCTTCTCGGGGAACTGAACGATGTATCTCTTCTCGGGATCAACGTCAGCCTTTGAGTGAAGACCTCTTACGAAGTCATCGGAAGTGTCACCGAGGTTCTCGAAAGCCTTGGTTCCCATTCTGGTCATGATGTCCATGTTGAGTACAACATAGATAGAGTCGGTAAGCTCAACGCCTACCTTAGCGAGAGGTGAACCGATAGGACCCATGGAGTAAGGGATAACATACATTGTTCTGCCCTTCATAACGCCGTTGTACATAGGCTCGAGCATATCCCACATCTTCTTAGGATCCATCCAGTTGTTTGTAGGACCTGCGTCCTCTTCCTTCTCAGAGCAGATGAAAGTTCTGTCCTCAACACGAGCAACGTCGTTGGGCTTTGTTCTGTGATACAGACAGCCGGGATACTCGTCCTGATTCATCTTGATCATTTCGCCTGTTGCGAGAGCTTCCTCTCTGAGGGCATTGAGCTGCTCTTCGCTGCCGTCGATCCAAACTACCTTGTCAGGCTTGGTAAGAGCGATCATCTCATCTACCCACGCATTTACGTTGGGGTTCTTGGTAAGACTTGCCATTGTAAAAAAACTCCTCTCAAAAAATAAATATTAAACTTGAATTAGAATTGGGGGAGCGTCCTTTTCGCTTGAAAAAGGGTATAGTTTCCCTCAAATTTCCTATACAATCTATTATAACTCATAAAAATCTATTTGTCAACACCTATATAATTTAATTTATGATGAATATTTGCAAGGCGGATACTTTCTTTATTCATTTCAAGTGCCTTATCCGCCGAAAAATGCCGCTTGCTGTTGTATTTCATGAATAGTTTGCTTTGTATAACTTGCGTTAGCGGCATCTTTTTTCACGAAACTTATTTTCGCTCTCCATGCCTGTCACTCCCGCACCGTGAAAAATAGTGACATTTGTCACTGCATAAAGTGACAAACAACATCTTGAAAACTGCGCTATTCTGCGTTAAAATATTCATAGAACAAAAGATCATATATACTTTTACAGCGGGGTGACATCATGAAAGCACTGAAAAGCATATCCTTTCTGCTCTATATGACAGAACTGTTTATCCTGCTTTCATTCACGGCTTTGCTGGTGTTTATCCGCCTGACCGAAGGCGAGATAACCATATTCGACATAACCTACAGCGGGATAGGAGGCATCTCCTCACTATTCCTGACTGTTCTCATGGTCACATGGCCGCTGCCCGTCAGCGCAGCAGTCATGAACATCATCTGTAAGGCGAAACCCAAAAGTCTGACCGATCAGCATGACTGCTGATATCCCCTGCACCGTCCCGGAGGTGAAAACGGCATGAAGTCCCATTTTGAATATATGCCCCTGCCGCTGAGCATAGCAATAAACAGCGCAGCAGGCACACTTTCTGTGATACCCGCCGCTTTCAGACTCTACAGCCGCGACCTGCTTTTACGGGCAGCAGTGCTTGTACTGACAGCCCTGCTTATATCCGCCGTGAATCTGCTGGTCTGCCGCAAAAGAAAAACATACACACGCCCCGACCTTACCGTTTCCGTAAAGTCCGCATATATGCGGGGAGCAGCCTCAGCAGCAGCGGCACTGCTGCCCCTGACAGCCGTCTTCTGCGATAAAGGTCTTGCCGTCCCCATGATATGCACAGGCCTGGCAGTATTTGTCTTCGCCTTTACTCTGCACTTTACCTGCGGAAGCGAAACACGGTCTTGAAAAAAGGAGAAAATGAAAATGAAAGAATACGTTGTAAAACCTTTGGCTTACATCTTTTCGTGGGCTGCCGCAGTTGTCATAACCGCAGGCATGACCATCGGAGAGCTGTCACACCCGAAACCCCGTGGATAAGGCACAGGCCCCTTTGTGCTCTATAGTAATATGATGATGATGCAGAAAGCCCCGTTTTTTTACGGGGCTTTCTGCATTTATACTATGTTGTTCTTTACCGCATATACCGCCAGCTGAGTGCGGTCCTTGAGTCCCAGCTTCTCCAGCAGACGTGATATATTGTTCCTGATAGTGCCCTCCGCAAGAAACAGCTTTGTGGCTATCATCTTGTTGTCGCAGCCCTGCGCGATAAGCCTCAGCAGCTCTATATCACGCTCCGTAAGATCCTCGCTGGGTGACGGCGCAGGCGGTGCGCTCTGCATATTCTGCTTCATCGAACTGAATACGTTTGCACAGAATACGTTCATCCCGCCGCTTACCGCCTTTATGGAATTGATTATTTTCTCGTTGTCCATTTCCTTGAGTATGTATCCGTCGGCACCGCTTTCAACGGCGCTCTGCACCGTTTCGCTGTCGTCAAATGTCGTCAGCACCAGCACCCTCACCTCGGGACACTCCTGCTTTATGCTTCTCGTGCCGTAAGCTCCGTCGTATCCGGGCATACGCATATCCATTATGGCTACATCGGGCTTCAGCTCCCTGCAAAGCTCAAGAGCCTCCTGTCCGTTGCCCGCTGTCCCGACTACTTCAATGCCGCCGTCCTGCGCCAGCACAGCTTCAAGCCCTTTGCGCAGTACAGGTATGTCATCGGCTATTATCACTCTTATCATCACTTTACCTCCTTGCTCTTTGCAGGTACTTTTATTATCGCTCTGAATCCTTCGCCGTTCTCCGACGCAAATGTCACACTTCCTCCGAGACCCTCGGTGCGCTCACGGATGCCTCTCAGCCCGTTGCCCTCTTTTATCTCGCCGCAGCCCTTTCCGTCATCGAAATAATAAAGCTCCAGCGCCTCTTCACCGAATCTCAGTATTATGTCTATCCTCTCTGCCGAGGAATACCTCAGACAGTTCGTCACAAGCTCTCTGCAGTTGTCGTATACCTCTCGTATGCAATAGCTGTAGCTGTCGTTTTCCTCGCCCTGCACCGTAAGCTCCGCAGTCATGTCCCTTACCGAATCACAAAGCATCCTTACAGCACCCGTCACCGAGGTCATGAAGCTGTCGTCACGCAGATTGTTTATCGAACATCTCAGCTGCGTCACGCCGCTTCTCGATATCGACTCCGTTTCTTTAAGGCAGTCCTTCAGCTCGTCAAGTCCCTCGCCGCTCAGCTTTTCAGCCGCCGCCTGAGATACCCTCGCCAGCGAGGTTATCATGGTCAGCGTGTGACCCGCCGTATCATGTACTTCCTGCGCTATGCGGTTTCTTTCGTGCTCCAGCGCCAGGCTCTGCTCGGCCGCCGCCAGCTGCGCCGTTCTGTCAAGCAGCTCGTAATAATGGGTTATGTCCGTCACTATGACTATGTGCGCTATCGTCTGCCCCTTTGAGTCGTAGCAGCGGTAATACCGCACGCTCATGGTCTTTCCGTCTATGGTCATCTCGGCAGGCTCGCCGCTTAAAATGCCTTCGCCCATGCCGCTTATCTTTTCAAGGCTCACACTGTCGTCCACGCCCAGCATTTTCCTTGCCGCCAGACTCACATAAGTGCTCCTGCCCCTGCGGTTGAATACCATGACGCCTTCCTCTATGGAATTGAACGCATCTTCAAATGCTACGCCGTTTACGTTGAGAAAGTCATATTTGTATGTCGCCAGCAGTACCAGAAGTCCCGACACCGCAAAGGTCAGCGGCGTTACAGCCACCTTCGTGCGGAAAGCCCTTGTCACCACCAGCAGGTTGAAAAACAGCGGTATCCCCGTAGCCACGATTATTATTATGCCCTGACTTTTCGGACGTGCCTTCTGAACAAAACAGCAGCGGCATATCATGTAAAGTCCCGTGGCAAACGTTGAATAGATATACGCCTGTCCTATGTAGAAAAGCGGCCCGTAGCTTACCTTTTCCACCGAAAATTCCCTGTAATAAAGCCCATGATACGCATTTGTGAATATCATCAGCACAAACAGCAGCGATATCGAAACAAGTGTCAGCACAAAGGTCTTCGGTGTCCGCCGATAGGAGTAATTCAGCGCAAACAGCAGCCAGAAAGTCCCTGTAAATGCTATTCCCAGGTTGCCTATGCTGTAACTTTGCCACAGCTGGTCAACATTCACCGAGTGCATTATCAGTATCTGCGAGACCAGCCATATCTCAAGAGTTGCGTGATTTCCTATGAAATAATACGCCGTAGGACTGTGGTCAGACCTCAGCATCAGCCAGCAGATACACCAGCCTACCGCCAGAAAGCCTATCCAATAGGCTATTTTTATCAGTATCAGCGCCAAAGCCGCACCCCCTTGCCATAGGATGATAACATTATATCACAATTTTTGAAAAAAGTAAAGGCGGTATTTCGTAAAAATATTGCCGCCGGTCTACGCCGTAAAAAAAAGGAGCAGATACTGCCCCTTCCTTTCATTCGTTATTATTTCCGAGCTTCTCATACTTTTCCGAAAGAAATTCGGGCATAGTCTTTCCCGACTTTTCGCACTCGGATATAAGGCGTTTTCTCATCACTGCACCGCTTCTCTGCACGTTGTTGATAAACCTTGTCCACAGAAACAGTATAACACCAATTATGGCTGCAAATATCAGCACATCAGCTATTCCGCTGTCCTTTGCCGTTACAAGCACCGAGCAAAGCCATATAAGCACCATGATACCGTTGGTAACAGGCTCGAGGATATCGTTGAAGCGCTCGTCTTTCCTGAACTTTTCGATGCAGGTCTCTTCGGTGTATTTTCCCTTGCTTATGTACTTTTCGCAGCGTTGCTGCCAGGTCTTTATGACCTTCATCTCGACATCTCTGCCGAAATTGCCGTCTGACAGCATTTTCTTCATGCTGTAGGCTTTTTTGCGCATACGCTTCTGTTCATCAAAGACAGTTCCGTACACCGTGTATCTCCACAGAGAGCGTATCACCAGGTACACTGCCGAATATCCCGCAGATGCCACGATAACGGGCGCTGACGGCACTATCAGTTCAAGGCCGAGTTTATCGCTTAGCGTCACAGAACCTATTATCAGTCCCAGAAAGACCGCAAGAAAAATGAAGCTCCAGCTTTCATTTTTTACCTTTCTGAACCGCTGAGAGAGGGGAAAGAGCACAAAAATTCCCACGATATCCAGCAGGACACCCAC
>CADBTD010000014.1 GCA_902797535.1 uncultured Ruminococcus sp.
CGCCCCGATAACCGCAGCTTCTATAACCTTGATTACGTTTACGGCGAAGTGCCCGATAAACTCCTGCCCTTCGACTTTGAAGCGTTTGAAAGGTTCAAAGGCAAGTGCATCGCAGTGCTGACAGACCTTGAAACAGGTGAGGCCGTCTACCCCGATGTTCCACGCAATGACAGAAAATTCATGCACCTGCGCGCAAGCTGCGCTCTGCCGCTGCTCTTCCCGCCTATCGAGATAGACGGCAGAAAATACATGGACGGCGGCGTGGCGGATTCTATCCCATATAAACACGCCCTTGAAAGCGGCTGCGATAAGCTTATCATTATCCTTACCCGTGAAAGGGGCTACCGCAAACAGCCCGAACCTACACAGGAACTTATCTGCCGCGCATACAGAAAGTATACCGGCTTCTGCGAAAAAATACGCACCCGCGCAGACCGCTACAACAGCGACAGCGCTGAGATAGAAAAACTGTGGAAACAGGGCAGGGTGTTCGTTTTCTACCCGAAAAAAGAAGTGCTCGTCGGCCGTACCGAAAACGACGCGCGAAAGCTCCTGCGGCTTTACGATTACGGCTACCGTCACGGTATGTGGGCAAAAGACAGCCTCGAAAAGTACCTGTCAATGTGACTTGTCCCGGCTGCGGGCATCACAGCGGCATCATTGGGTAAAAGGACGGGACGCAGGGTCCCGAAAAATAAAGGAGGAAACAAAGATGAGTGAAACAAAGAGAAAAACAAGCCCCGCCATGAACGTTTTCCTGGCGGTGTGCGCAGTTCTGTGCCTGGGTCTGCTGGTGTCCGCAGTGCTGTTTGACAGCGAAACAGACCTTTACATAGGCGGCATTATCTTCCGCTCCGTCAGACAAAAAGCAAGCGCCTGCACCTCTGTTATCATCGCTCTTACTACACTGGTCAGCTGGATACCCGTACTCAGGGACCCCGCCGACGAAGCCGAGCGAAAAAAGGGGAAAAGGTCCGTCATAGCATTATCAGCGATCTTTGCTGTCATGCTGGCTCTTACGGTGTACGTCATTTCCGAAGACATCGTGATAAGCAAAAAAGCCGCCATAGCTGTGGAAAACTTAGACGGCGGAAAATGCATTGTCCTCTCTGAAAACGAGAACCACTTCAGATCATCTGATGACCCCTATTATGAGATCACTCTCTATAAACGGGACGGCATAAAACTCGAAAAAATAGGCAGACTGAACGAGTTCAACTACACAAATTCCCAGATGATAAAAAACGGTCAGTACCGCGTGGAAGATAACGGCAGCAGCGTTACGGTCTACTACGACTACGGCGAACTTGCCAACGGTCTTAAATGGAAAGATGACCTTGAAGAGATCCCCGAATATATCACCAAGGATTATGATCTCTGACAGTATGCACATACATAACAAAAAGCACTTCCCTTCCCCGGAAGTGCTTTTTTCAGGTCATATCACTCTTCTGTAAGACATTTTGAGATGTTCGTAAGAGATGTCATGGTCTTCTTTGTCTTTTCCTTACCTACATACTTGTAAAGCATATTTTCGGCATCGTATTCAACGTCTGCGATGTACTTTTCTGCTTTCTCGGTAAGGTCGATATTCACGATGCGGTGGTTCTGTTCATTCTGCGATCTGGTGACAAAACCGATATCAACGAGCTGAGATATCGCACGCGTAGCCTGTTCGTTGCTGGTGTTGATAGACCTTGCAAGTTCTGACATACTCAAGCTGTCCGAACCTGCCATTGTCACAAGGATTATTTGCTGAGTTCTGGTGAGTTTGGTGTTCTGCTTGTCGAATGCCTCAAATATGGCTCTTCTAAGCAAGGGGAACACTTTGAATAAAGCCGTAGTAGTTTGCCTGCTCAATCTTTCGGAAACTCCTTTCGTATAGCGCACTGCGACATTATGTCAACTTCCGCAGTATACGCAGTTGTTATACTTTAATTATACCATATACGTAAAAAAAGTCAATAGAAAAATGTAAAAAATGACCAATCATAAGTCTTTTTAGGTATTTTTAAACAAGTTATAAAAATTTGCTTTGTTTATTTTGTGTATAAACAATTTGATTAAATACAAATGTGACACA
>CADBTD010000015.1 GCA_902797535.1 uncultured Ruminococcus sp.
TGATACTATGATATACATAACAGGAGATACTCACGGGGAATATGATCATTTCCTAAACAGAGTGTACCGTAATCACGTTACCGAGAACGATACCGTGATAGTCTGCGGAGATTTCGGGTTTGTCAACGACCTTGTGGAAAAAAGACGCATAGCGCTGGGAAATCTGAAAAAAGAGCCTTTCACTATCGCTTTTGTAGACGGCAACCACGAGAATTTCAACTATCTTTATACCTTCCCCGTTATCGAGTGGAACGGCGGCATGGTGCATAAGGTGGCGGACAACATATATCATCTGATGCGGGGACAGCGCTTTGAGATAGAGGGAAAGAGCTTTTTCACTATGGGCGGAGCGTATTCGCTGGACAAGAAGACACGCACCGAGAATTTCAACTGGTGGAAGCAGGAGCTGCCCACAAATGAGGAATACAGTACTGCAAAAGAGACCCTTGAAAAGTGCGGATACAAGGTGGACTATGTGCTTACACACACCGTACCCCAGTCGGTGATACATTACCTCGGGCGTGTGCCCGACCCCCATGATGCGGAGCTTACAGGGTATTTTGAATGGCTGTACCACGAGCTTGACTTCAAGATGTGGTTCGCAGGGCATTTTCACGTTGACAAGCTCGTAAGAGATGACCTTCAGGTGCTTTTTGACGAGATCATTGCAATAGAATAAGTGACGTTTTGCAGAAGGGCGGGGACTTTCCCCGCCTTGATTTTTTTGCGTATGGCTATCTTTAGGTTATCTTTAGGTTAGATTTAACATAGCTTTAGGACAGGGTGATATAATCAAGACATACAAGGAGGTCGGCAAAAATGCTAAAGATAAACAGGATAACAAAAAGGTTCAAAGAAAAGTGTGCAGTAAACGGTCTGAGCTTCAGTGTGGAAAAGGGCGAGGTATTCGCTCTGCTGGGAAGCAACGGCGCAGGCAAGACCACAACTATAAAGATGATACTCGGGCTGCTTCACCCCGATGAAGGTACGATAGCTCTTGATAAGGGCGTGACCACAGGCTACTCACCCGATACGCCCTACTTCCCGCCTTTCCTCACAGGCAGAGAAACGCTTGAATACTACGGCGCAGTAAGCGGCATGAAAAAGGCCGAGCGCAGAAAGCAGGCAGGCGAGCTTCTTTCGCTGGTGGGACTTGAAGACAGCAAAACAAAAGTCAGCAGATACTCAAAGGGCATGATACAGCGACTGGCGGTGGCACAGTCGCTTCTCGGAGACCCCGATCTGCTGATACTTGACGAGCCTACAGCAGGCCTTGACGCTATGGGCAGGATCGAGATGATACAGCTTATAGCAAGGCTTAAAAAGGCAGGCAAGACGATAGTACTCAACTCACATATTCTCGGTGATATCGAGCAGGTCTGCGACAGAGGCATAATAATGAAAAACGGCACCGTCCTTACGGAATGGGACAAGTCGGCAGACAACGGCGGAAGAACACTTCAGGAGATATTCATAGAGACCATCGGAGGTATAGAATAATGATAGCGGCAACAGCGATAAGAGAAAAGATAAGAAAAAAGATATTCATAGCAGTAATGGTGATAACAGCTGTGCTGACGCTTCTTCTTTCAACGGGAAGCACCACGATAACGGTGGGCGGCGAGCCGCTTACGGGCTTCGGCATAATGATGTCTGTGGTGTTCACGGTGATGCACGCGGTAAGCTGTGTGATGGCAGTGGTGATAAGCCTCGGCACGATACCCGCCGAATATGAGCGCAGGACACATCATCTGATACTCACAAGAGGAGTTTCACAGGCAAGATATCACGGTCAGCTGACCCTTGCAAATGTAGGAGCGTCGCTTATCTCGCACGCAGTATTCATGGCAGGTGCGGCTGTGTACATGATATCGCAGGGACACGCATCGGACCTTCACAGACTGCTGTGTGCATACGTTATCTCGGGCATAAGCATAGCGGCGGTAAGCTGTCTTTCAAGCGCACTTTCACTGACGATGGGCAAGCTGCCCGCAGGACTTATCGCAGGCACGGTGACACTTGCGGGAATAACCGCTCCCTTGCTAAAGACAGCCCAAAGCATGGCAGGCGGCTTTGCGGGAAAGCTCCTGGGCGCGGCGCTTTTCGTGCTTCCCGACTTAAACAGCATACAGTCTGCGGCAGCAAAGCTGATAACAGGCGGCAAAACTGAGATGCACCCCATATTCACGGGACTATTTTACACATACATATTCGTGATGATAATAATGATATACAAGAGAAAGGCAGATAAAGAATGAAAGCAGCAAACGTTATAATAAGTGCAGCAGTGGGGATATCACTTTTAACAGGCAGTGTGATGACATCAGCAAATGGCGTATCCAAAGAGGATATGGCCTGCTATGACAAGGCGGTATCCCTGCAGCAGGATGCAGACAGCTTAGGGTTTGAGGGCTTTGAGCTTTCGGATTATCCCGTTGTATTCTGCGACGGCAGCAGCGATTATGTGGTAAAGCCCGACCGCAGCACAGAAAAGCGTGACCCCGTATTCTCCACTCTGGCGGCGACCGCATATGATAACGACGGACACTTTGAAGTGATAGTACCCGTCAGATCGACTATGGGCACTCTGTCAATGATAATGGGCGGCGAATGGGACGAAGCGCATCAGGCATCAACTATCTGGCATGAGGCATTTCACTGCTATCAGCTCACAAACTACAGAGAAAATATCGAAGGTCTTACCGAGGGTCACATATTTTCAGAGGACGACTTCAGCGAGAAGCTGATAAATGACGAATACGCAAAGAACACAAAGGCAAAGGAGCTTCTCACAAGTCAGCTTGAACTTCTTGCACAGTCGGCTGAGGAAACAGACATTGACAAGCTGCGTGAAAATATGATAGAATATAAAAAGATCGATGAACAGCGCAGGCAGCTGATCTCAGAGGATGCACAGATACTTGAGGACTACTACACCGTAGTTGAGGGCTCGGCATACTACGTTGAGATGAACATGACAAAGGCACAGAGCGAAGAAACCTTTGAGAAGGAATACTCCGAAAGCCTCGGCAAGTACAAGGGCGGCTCGGCAAAGTACTATTCACTCGGCGGTGCGCAGTGCCTGGTGCTCGACAGGATAGACAGCGGCTGGAAGGACAGCTATGACTTCTCAAAGCCTGTCATCGAGATCATATACGAAAAACTGGGAGTATGATAATATGCAGTATACTGTACTTGCGGCAGATGATGAGACAGAGCTTCTCGACGCTCTCGAGCTTTACGCCGAGCGTGAGAACATAAAACTTCTGAAGGCTGACAACGGCATAACGGCGCTCGAGCTTTTCAGGGCTGAAAAGCCGCATCTTGTCCTGCTGGACATAATGATGCCCGGGCTTGACGGCTTTGCGGTGCTGAGAAAGATCCGCGAGGAAAGCAAAGTGCCTGCGATAATGCTTACGGCACGGGGCGAGGACTATGACAAGATACTCGGGCTTGAACTGGGTGCGGACGACTACATCACTAAGCCCTACAATCCCCTGGTGGTCATGGCAAGGGTCAAGGCACAGCTGAGAAGAAGCTATGACTATCACGAGGAGGCACACGCCGCAGAAAAGCTGACCTGCGCAGACGTTGAGCTTGACCCTGCCGAAAGCACCGTGACAAAGGGCGGCGAGCCTGTAATGCTTACAAAGACCGAATACCTCATACTGGAGTACCTTCTGAAAAACAAGGGCAGGATACTTACAAAGCAGCAGATATTCACCTATGTGTGGGGCGGCGAGTTCATCTCTGACGACAGCACGGTAATGGTACACATAAGCAATCTGCGTGCGAAGATAGAGGACGACCCGAAAAGCCCTAAGCTGATAAAGACGGTCAAGGGTCTGGGATATAAGGCGGAAAAGCTATGAAAAAAAGCATTTTCACAAAGCTGGTGGGCTGTTTTATTGCGGTCATAGTGCTTCTGTTCATCGACTATGTGCTGCTGATACTTATCGAGCTCGGCGCTTCGGGCGGAATGAACAGCATGATACCCGACAACAACGTGGACGCTGACGGAAATATCATCAATCTGACCTCGGTGACAGACATAGGCGGCTGGGTCGAGGAGCTTGACGAAAACAACGCCGTCATAGCCGTAAGCGGAGAGAAGCGCACCGACAAGAAAAGCTATACCGCCGATGAGATATACGAACTCACCTCACTGACGGGGAAGAGTGAATGGCTCGGCTTTATGGTAAAGGCAAAGAACAGCGGAAGGCATTTTCTGTTCATTTATTCCCGCGACACCTTTGAATTTACTCCCACCATAGTTCTGAACCGTGAAAAGGGTACGGTATCCAGCGGGCGCTCAAAGGTGGGGCTGACAGTGCTTCTGATAATAGTGCTGATACAGATATTCGGCATAAGCTATTACCTGCGGCGCAAGATAAAGCGGCCGTTAAAGCAGCTTTCGGAGGGAATGACAAGGATACAGTCGGGAGAAAGCGGAGTGGTGCTCGATATCAGGACGGAAGCAGAATTCAGTCAGATAGTTGACACCTTCAACTCCATGACCGCCGAGCTTGAAAGGCAGAAGGCGGAAAACAAGCATCTTGTCGAGCAGAAAAACCGACTGCTTTTGGACCTTTCTCACGACCTGAGAACGCCGATAGCCACTATAAAAAGCTATGCCAACGCCCTTGAGGCAGGTCTTGTGCCCCCCGACAAGCTGGACAATTACTACAAGACCATCGAGATGAAGGCTGACCGTGTGCAGGTACTCAGCGAGGATATGTTCTTCATGCTGAAAACTGACGACCCAGACGACAAGCTGAACACCGAGAATACCGATATCTGTGAGTTTCTCAGAATGCTGTGTGCGGAATACTATGACGAGCTGACTGATGCAGGCTTTGACTTTGATATAAATATATGCGACGGCCCGTGTTATTATCCGACGGACAAGCGGCTTTTCGCAAGGGTCATAGGAAATCTGCTTACCAATGCAAAGAAGTACGATATCACGGGAAACACCATAGCGATAGTCTGCACAGCATCAGGCGGAAATATCATCATACAGGTAAAGGACGACGGTGACGAGATATCCCCCGACCTTGCACAGCAGATGTTCACTCCATTTGTTCGCGGCGACAAGACAAGAAGCACTGTGGGCGGGACCGGTCTCGGGCTTTCGATATCAAAAAAGATAGTGGAAAAGCACGGCGGTACGCTCACATTCAGGCGTGAGGATGACATGAACGTGTTTGAGATAGTTCTTAACAAACAGGCATGATATATGGCGGTCACCAATTGTTTTGGCGGCCGTCTTTTTTTGTCCGCACATCCGTCTCAGTGACTTTACAAACTCACGCCGCTGTGCTATAATAAA
>CADBTD010000016.1 GCA_902797535.1 uncultured Ruminococcus sp.
AAGTCTGTGTGCTATCATTATCACAGTTTTATTCTTTACGAGCTTTGCTATAGCCTGCTGAACAAAAAGCTCGTTTTCGGGGTCGAGCGAAGCTGTTGCTTCATCAAGGATTATTATTTCAGCGTCTTTGAGAAGCGCACGGGCAATAGATATCCTCTGCCTTTCACCGCCTGAGAGCGTCCCTCCGTTTTCACCTATCACTGTGTCATATCCCTGCGGCAGCTTTGTTACGAACTCATCGCAGAACGCAGCCTTTGCCGCAGCATATACCTCTTCATCAGATGCGTCTTCACGTCCCATTTTTATGTTGTTGAATATCGTATCGTTGAAAAGCGTAACATCCTGAAAAACGAATGACATATGCTCCATGAGTGATGACGGCGAAATATTCTTTATATCCATTCCGCCGAATTTCACACATCCTCCGTTAACATCCCAGAATCGGGCGATAAGTTTGGTTATGGTGCTCTTGCCGCTGCCTGAAGGCCCTACAAGTGCAGTTATGCTGCCTTTGTCCACCGTGAAAGAAACACCGTGTATCACTTCTTCATTATTGTAACCGAATCGTGCGTTGTTTATCTCTATCTTGCCGCTTGCAGCTTTGTCTGTACCGCTCATTTCGTCTGCGGTCATCAGACTTCTCATTCTGCCTGTTACTACATCAAGATGCATGAGCGTTGAAAGCTGCCCGAGTATAGCAAGTATAGGACCGTATATCCTTGTTGCCATAAGCAGGAACATGAGCAGAGTGAGCAGTTCGACCTTTCCTCTGAGCAGCAGAGCACAGCCTGCGAATATCGTTATACCTATGCCCGACTGTAAAATCATGCTCGCACCGGAAATGAAGATACCTATCGCAAGCTCGTTTTTTACAGACATTTTTTTGAGTGCAAGAAGTGTCTTGTCAAGCGCTTTATGTCTTTTGCCCGATACACCGCAGGCTTTGATTATCTTGACACCTTCAAGATATTCCTGGATCCTTGCGGATGCTTCGAGCTTTACATCGTTCTGACGTCTGAACAGTTTTTTCTGTCTGCTTTTGCTTGCAAGGATTATCAGGAATGCAAGAGGGATAGTTATGAATACGCATACTGCCAGCTTTATATCAAAGAATGCGAGCATAACGCACATTACAGCTGATGATATCAGATTAGCTATCAGCGGAGGGATAGTTGAGCTCAGCATAGACTCCATGGCAGAGCAGTCGCTCATCATGTTTGATGTTATCTCGGTAAGATCCCTTGTGTTGAAAAAGCTCATGGGCATACCGCATAAGTGTTCTGCCAGACGCTCGCGTGTTTTGTTTGATTCCTTATATGAGGCTATGTATGTTTTACGGTAATCGTTCTTTGCACAGAGAAATACAACTATCGCAGACACTATCCCGAGTATCCACAGCTTCCATATCCCCGATGTGTTTGTACTGCCATTTGTTATGCCCTCAAGCAGCTCTTTAAATATCATCAACGTAACACAGAACGGCAGCATCATGCTGAGATTTGTAAGCGTGCAGGCTGCTACAGCTTTTTTAAGGTCCTTATACCCCTGCTCCGATAAAAGCAGTGCATCTTTTAGTTTTTTCATACAGCCGCACCTCCTACTTTCCACTGCATGGATTCTTCATAGCTCTCCCACATAGTCTTGTATCTTCCGCCTTTTCTTATAAGTTCATCATGTGTGCCTTGTTCGATCAGCCTGCCTTTGTCCATGACGAGTATGTTGTCGGCATCTTTTATTGAGCCGAGCCTGTGTGCTATCATGATGACGGTCTTGCCTTTCATGAGATTCCTGAATGATTGCTTGATGAGATATTCGTTTTCGGGGTCGCTGAATGCTGTTGCCTCGTCAAGCACAACAATAGGTGCATTTCTGAGTATAGCTCTTGCTATGGATATCCTCTGACGTTCACCGCCGGAGAGATGTATACCTGACGAACCTATAACCGTATCGTATCCGTCCGGCAGGTCCTTTATAAACTCATGGCAGCGAGCAAGCTTTGCTGCCTCGATCACCTGTTCTCTTGATACATTGTTTTTGCCAAGACTAATGTTATCAGCTATGCTCATTTTGAAAAGGAAAATATCCTGATATACAAAACTAACCTGCTCCATAAGCGAAGAAACGCCTATTTCCTTTATGTCGTGTCCGCCTATAATTACACGGCCGCTGTCGGTGTCATAAAAGCGTGAGATAAGATTTGCGATCGTGCTTTTTCCACTGCCCGAACGTCCGACAACAGCGGTGAAGCTTCCTTCTTTTATTCTGAAGCTGACATCGTCAAGGGCTTTCTGCTGGTCTTTTTCGTAAGAGAATGATACATTCCTGAATTCGATGTCATAATGACCAAGCTTTATGAATTTTTCAGTGTCGGGAAGCTCTTTGATCTTCATTACCTCGTCCATTCTTTCAACACTTCCGTTTATCTGCATAAAGCTCTCCGAAACGTACATTATCTTGTTCATGACACCAGCTATTGCGGGGGTGAAAAGCAGATAGAAGATAAAGTCCATGAGAAATTCCTTGCTGCTGTTGTTTTTCATGATAAGCATTCCGACGGGTATCAGCAGAAGATAAATGTTGTTTATTATCGTGGTGAATGCAGGCATACAATTCTGCCAGCCCAGTGAGAATTTCAGGACCCAGTCTGTATAGTCTCCGATCGCTTTTTTCAGTTTTGCGAAGGAGCTTCTTTCGCGTCCGAATGCCTTTATTACGGGCATACCTCTTACAAATTCCACAGAGGCGTTGTTCATGCTTTCAAGAGCGTTCTGATACTGTTCCATGTTGTTTTTCATATCTTTGCTGCCGTATCCTATGAATTCGGCAAAGAAAGCAAGGATTATTCCTGCAAGTGATATAAGTCCGAGTTTTACGTTAATGACAAGCAGTATCACCACCATAACTATCGGCGCTGTTACGGAAGCTGTAAAATCAGGGAACTGATGTGCAATAAAGCCTTCGATGCTTTCTATGTTGTCTTCCATTATCTTTCTGAGTTTGCCGCTTCCGATATTCATGTGATATCCCAGCGGTATCTGTGTGAGATGCTTTGCAAATGCTGTTTTCAGTTCGTATATCGTTCCAAAAGCAGCAAGATGTGAGCAGAGTATCGCTAAAAAGTACATCACGATGTTGAGAAGTATCCCTCCGAGCGCTGTCCAAGCCATAAGCATTATATGGTGTGTGTCAAGTAGGTCTAACTTCGGATATACCGAAAGTATCTCCTTTATAACACCATATATCGCCAGATACGGTATGAACGATGCTATTGCCGCAAGTGATGACAGTACTGCCGAAAGTATCACCAGCGGTTTTCTGTCTGACGCTATCTCCAGACAGCGTGACAGTCCGGTCTTTGGTTTCGGAGTTTTTTGTTTCTTTTCCATTTATCCTTTTCCTCCTTATGATATTACTGCTTATCACAGCTTGTTCTGTGATAAAGCAAAAAGCGCAGTTAGTTTATTCTAACTACGCTTGTAATGATATCATAAAAATATGATCGTTTCCACTCCGATAACACTTTTGAGTGTAAAAAATACTCCGTTTCTATTTTTTATTTTTCTTTCGGTATTCTCGGGGAGTCATGCCATAGACAGATGAAAATGCTCCCGAGAATTTGCTTGCATTTGAATAGCCGGATTCGGCAGCTATATCGCAGATCTTCATATCAGTGCCGCAAAGCATTCCTGCCGCTATGTTCATTCTGTATTTTTTTAGATGTACATACGGAGTATCTCCGTATATCTGCAGGAATATCTTGTGAAACAGCGCAGTATTTATCTTGTAATGTGAAGTGTATTCTTCGATCGGCGTGCGCTGGAATGTGTCGGATATCATGCTTTCTCTTATGCTTTTGGTTATGTCTATAAGCCTTTTCGGAAAGTATTCATGAGAGTCTTCTGCTGTATTTTCCATCCCGGTGATCAGATAAAGAAGTTCAAGTGCTTTCAGCCGCAGATAGGTCACATCTGCACTGTTTTTCATTTCCTCCAGTTCAAAAAAAATGTTTTGTATACGCTTCCCAGGCAGGCATATGAACCATTTTTCCTTTAGTTTGAGGCGGGCTTCGATTTCGTCAGGACTTATAGAAAAATAAGAAAAGAGTTTCCTTGTTTCATCTTTTAGCCGGTCACGTTCTATGACCACAGATATGCCTTTATATACCTTCAGCGGAAAACAGAAATACTCGGGCAGGAATCCTGTGCCGTTAACACTCATATGCTGTTCGGGAGTATATGAAACGGTATTGCTGCGGAATGTGCTCTCCTGTCTGCCTTTCAAACAATAGTTTACAGAGATGATATCTGTCCCGAAGCTGTTTGAAGGAAATACTGTATCTGTTTCCATATCCTGAAACATAAGATGGACCCCTTCGGCAAGATCATAGCATATCACTTCTCCCTTGCCCGGACATCCATAGTCTATCACGATCATATCTTTGCTTTTATTTACGACTGATGATCTGTTTCCATACCATTCGGGTCTGTATTCTGACATAAAAATCACTCCGAAGTTTATTTATGACTCACTGCTTATGACCTACATTTCGTAGGCGGCGGTCAGCTTTGTCGTTCGCTATTGATTATTGTATCACATAATCTTTTGATGTGCAATATACCATTCCGATATCGTTATTTCCTGCCTATTGCATTTTGGTGATTTTTAGGTTATAATGATAATGTGATCTGTTCACCCGAGAAAACTATAAATATGGAGGACCTACTGATGCTAAGGAAAACTGTAGCTTTGATCGTTTCCTGTTTCTTTGTTTTATCCGGCCTGTCTGCCTGCGCAGAAAGTTCACCCGATACAGCTGCCGGTTCTTCGCTGTCGGAAAGCAAGACCGAACAAACTGCTGAAAAGAAGTCTGACAGGAATAACTTAATGGCTGAAGAACCCCATGAGATCCCTGAGGAACTGCTGAGAAGCGGTGAGATGAGAGGACTGTCTCCGGAAGAAATAGTTGCTGATATGAAAACAGGGTGGAATCTTGGAAATACACTTGATGCAACGGGCGGAACGGGAAGATCATCCGAGATCTCCTGGGGAAACCCCCGCACGAAAAAAGAAATGATAGATGCTGTTCATGACAGAGGTTTTGATACCGTAAGGATACCTGTTACCTGGGCGGGTCATCTGGGTGACGGCCCGGAATACACGATAGATCCTGAGTGGCTTGACCGTGTACAGGAAGTCGTGAATTATGGCATTGACGATGAAATGTACGTTATTTTGGACACTCATCATGAGGAGTCATGGCGTATCCCAAACGATGCAAATATTGATGCGGTAGATGAACAGCACGCCGCCATATGGGCGCAGATTGCTGAAAGGTTCAAAGATTACGGCGACAAGCTGATATTCGAGGGTATGAATGAGCCTCGTGTCAAGGGCAGTCCCGATGAATGGAACGGCGGTACACCTGCTGAAAGAAAAAACATCGACCGTCTGAATCAGACCTTCATAGATACTGTAAGAAATACAGGAGGAAATAACTCTGAAAGGCTTTTATTGCTTGCAACTTACGGAAACTCATGCGTGCCTGATGCGATCGAGTCGGCAGTTATACCTGATGACCCGAATATAGCATTTTCACTTCACGCATATACTCCATATGCGTTTACTTATAATGTAAATGAAAGCTGGGAGCTTTTTGACTGGGACGGCAGTCATGACGATGATATCAAGTATCAGTTCTCGGATATCAAATCAAAATTCCTTGATAATGGCATTCCTGTTATACTTACCGAATATGGTGCGGTAAACAAGGATGGGCACGACGAAGATGTTATCAGATGGCTGGGCGTATATCTCGGGTATGCCAAGGAACTCGGTATGCCCTGCATATGGTGGGATAACGGTGTTTATACAGGTGACGGAGAGCGTTTCGGCTTGTTTGACCGTCATAAGCTTTCATGGTTCAGCGATGAAAAAGTCGATGCTATCATGGAAGTATATAAATAATATTGGAGTGTATATCCGATGTCGGAAAAATCATTTTTCGGGGGCAAAGCTGCCCCCTTTTTGGCGGCGTGCTGTGCGATCCTGTGGTCATGCGCATTCCCGCTGATAAAAACAGGATTGTCGGAGTTTGCTATATCTTCCGATGATACATTTTCGCAGATGCTTTTTGCGGGAGTGCGATTTATAGCGGCGGGTTTCTGTGTGCTTTTGATATCACCGGCTTCAGGAAAACGTTCGGCCGCCGAAAAAAAATCTGTACCGATACTTTTGCTTTTTGGTCTTGTAAACACAGCACTGCATTATCTTTTCTTTTATGTGGGACTGTCGGCTTCGACTGGTTCGAGATCGGCTGTTATCGACTCAATGAGTACGTTCATTCTTATAGCGGTATCAGGTATCGTATTCCCGGACGATAAGTTTACCCGCAGAAAGCTTTTTGGCTGTATTCTTGGAATATGCGGTATAATCACTATATATATCGGGAAAGGAGATTTATCAGGCGAGCTTACACTGCGCGGCGATGGAATGATGATCATGAGTGCTTTATTTTCTGCCTGCGGCGGATTGCTGACACGCAGTGCGCTTAAAAAGACCGATCCGTTTTATGCAACTGGGATAAGTCTTGCTTTCGGAGGTCTTCTGCTTTCGGGTTCGGGTCTGTTTTTCGGTGGAAGATTCGGTGCTTTTACGCTGAAGGGTCTGATGATACTGTCAGCGCTCATTTTCATTTCAGCGGCAGGGTTTGCGGTTTATAACAGGCTTATCTGTGAAAATCCCATAAGCAGGATAGCGATATTCAATTCACTTATTCCTCTGATGGGTATAGTGCTTTCGTGTCTGTTTCTCGGTGAGCCTTTTGATATAAGGTATATCGCAGCAGGTCTGCTTTCGGCGGCGGGAATATTTACTGTCAATTCGTCATCCGGAAAATAATTTGTTATCAAAAGACAGGAGCTTTTACGGCAATTAACATATCCGCATCTGCACTTGTTATATTAACAATAAAACAGTATCGACATGGCAGTTGTCTTATACAAAGCATAAAAAGTCCGTGAACGGGTTCATTGTGGACTGCTCACGGACTTTCTGTTATTATTCGGGTCTATATTCAAATTTGGGCATAAGCTGCAGTTTATGCAGATTTGCAGCGTGCATACGATCTATGCGCGCTTTTAATTCGGGTTTGTCTGAGAGATCATCCTCTCCTCTTATGTAGCTGTCAAGCTGTGCATAAGTGAATCCGAGATTATCTTCATCGGTCTTACCGCAAAGTCCGTCTATCGGAACTTTATGTGTGAGTTCGTATGGAAGACCGAGAGCGTCGCCTATTGCTATTACCTCTCTTACGCAAAGGTCAGAAAGGGGGCTTACATCTCCTGCGCTGTCACCGAATTTAGTTGAGTAGCCGACCCAGTCCTCGGAAAGATTGCAGGTGTTGATCACTCTTCCGTTTTCACAGGCAGCCACAGCATATACAGTTGTCATTCTTATCCTTGCGGGGGTGTTTACATAAGCCTGATCAGTGATTTCCACAGATTTTTTTATCTCGGTCATGAGTGATGAAACAGTTGAGCCTATGTTTATCTCGTAGCTTTTTATGCCGAGGTGGTCAACAAGTTTTCGGCTGCAGTCGATATCTGCCTGTTCACCCTGGGGCATAAGCACACCTACGACCCTGTCTTTCCCAAGTGCAGCAACACAAACGGCTGCTGCTACCGAGCT
>CADBTD010000017.1 GCA_902797535.1 uncultured Ruminococcus sp.
CGCTACCAAGTCATATGTCGTTGCACTGACAAATGCTGTTTACGACGAACTTAAAGCCTCGTACAGCAGCGTGAAGATATCTGCGCTTTGTCCCGGACCTGTGGATACAGAATTCAACGATGTGGCGGGAGCTAAATTCTCGCTGAAGGGCATCTCACCCAAGTACTGCGCCATGTGCGCTGCCTACGGACTTGACAGGGGCGAGCGACTGATCATACCCGAGAAGTCGATAAAGCTGTTCAGGACCATGTCAAAACTGGCTCCCGAACGTGTGAGTCTGCGTGTCATAAGCCATCAGCAGAAGAAAAAATCGGGAGATCTTGGAGGGTAAAAAAACTCCCCGACTCTGTTGTGATACTTTTGTGATACGTTTTTTTGTACTTGTTTTATTGAATATGCACAGTCAAAGAGCATAAACTTTGTTTATTTATACGCTTGATTTTGTTCACATTATATAGTAAAATATTACTATGGAGTGTTTACGACAAAATAGTCCGGAACACAACAAAATGTGATCATTCCCGAAAGGAAGTTTACGCTTTATGAGATCGGCAAAACTCTGCACTTTTCTTACTGTTTCCGCTTTGGCTGTGTCCGCAACTGCTTTTTCCGTGTCAGCCGATAACAACGCTGACAGAGGTCCTGCATACAAAAGCAGCATAGTCACTGAAGCAAAGGTCTCAGCGGCCGCTGACAACACCGACAGCAATAAAACGGAAGTACAGTATAATACAGCCGAACTCAGCGCAGTCACCGCTGCTATAAACGCAGCAGCCGAGACTTCCCCCGACACAGCGGAAAATGTGCCTGAGGGGGCAGCAGCAGGAATTGTTTTAGCACTGGCTTCTGTTGTTGGCACTATAGTATACGTTTCCAAAAGACAATGATCAAACCCCTGATTTTACATACACGATCCAAAAAAAGGTCTTGCTTGTCAAGACCTTTTTGTTTATGATGCACAAAAATAATCTGTCTGTCATTTTTTTGCAAAAAAAAACATAAATTGCTATAGACAAATCAGCGGAATTATTGTATAATGTTTATATATACGATACATTTGATAAAGGAATCATAAAATATCATGAGAGTAATAACAGGTTCAGCAAGAGGAAGAAAGCTAAAAACGCTTGATTCCCTTGATATACGTCCTACACCCGACGCAGTTAAAGAGGCTATCTTTTCTGTGATACAGTTTGACCTGCCCACTGCAAGTGTGCTCGACCTCTTTGCCGGAAGCGGTCAGCTCGGAATAGAGGCGCTCAGCAGAGGTGCGGAGCACTGTGTTTTCGTGGACAAGAACCCCGATGCAGTTCTTGTGGTCAAAGAAAACCTTTCCGCCTGCAAGCTGCAGTCAAACGCAAGAGTGCTGAACATGGACAGCATAGAATACCTCAAGGTGGCTAAGCCGGGACTTGATATAGCGCTTCTTGATCCGCCGTACAGAAACGGACTTCTTGAAGAGGCTCTGCCGCTTATTTCAAAAAAGCTCAATGACGGTGCTATTGTCATATGCGAGCATGAAAGTGAACTGACGCTCCCCGATGAGTTCCCCGGACTTGAGCTTCACAAAAGATACCGCTACGGCAAGGTCGCTGTGACGATATACCGCAAGCCTGTGCCCGATGAGCCCGAAGCTCTGTGACTGAAAGGCGGACAACATGAGGATAGCAGTCTGCCCCGGAAGCTTTGACCCGGTGACAAAAGGACATCTTGATATAATTGAGCGTGCTTCAAAGCTGTTTGACAAGGTCATAGTGCTTGTTTCATTCAACCCGAGAAAGCTGAACAGTGCCGCTTTCACTATCGAGGAACGCATGAAGCTGATACTCGAAGTTACAAAGGATATGGACAACGTGCTTGTTGACTGCCATTCCGGACTTCTTGCGGAATACCTGGCAAGGACCAATGCCTGCGCTATAGTCAAGGGACTGAGAGCGGTGTCGGACTTTGAGTATGAGTTCCAGATGGCTCTTACAAATAAGAAGCTCTACCCCGAAGCTGAAACGGTATTCCTTACCACCAGCGCTGAGAATATGTACCTTTCCTCAAGCGTGGTCAAAGAGATAGCAAGTCTCGGCGGAGATATATCGGAATTTGTTCCGGGCGAGATACTCGACGATATCAATTCAAGGCTGTTTGTGCCTGATCAAAACTAAAATCAATCAAGAAAGGATTGTTGAATATGAACTTTGATGAAATACTCGAAATGATGGAGGAACTTATAGACAATTCCTCTGCAGTTCCCTTCTCCGGCAAAAAGATGATCGACTGCGATCAGATGCGTACATACATCGATACACTTCGTCTCAATATGCCGAGCGAGATCAAAAAGGCTAAGGAAACACAGAGCCAGAAGGAAGCTATCCTTGCTGAAGCAAATGCAGAAGCAAAGAAGATCCGCAAGCAGGCTGATGATTATGTTATAGAGACCAAGAAAAAGGCTGAAGAGCTTGTTCAGGAGACCGAGATCACCCGTCAGGCCAAGGAATATGCTATGGAGCTTATCCAGAATGCCCGTGCAGAAGGCGATGACATAATCGCAAAGGCAAATGCCGATGCTGATAAGACCATCGCAGAGGCTGAGGAAAAGGACGCACAGATACGCCGTGCACTTTCGGACAATCTGAATCAGGCACTTTCCGATGCAAAGCGTGTGCTTCAGCAGAATCTTGATGACGTCACCAAGACTATGGACGCTGTTGAGAGCCTCAACGCTGCTCCAAAGGCTGAATAAGGCAAAACAATATTTTATACAGAGCCGTGAATGCATAACTGTGTTCACGGCTTTTTTTGTTGATATCTATGTAAGTGATATGCGGTACGGGCGTTGCGATGGGGAATGCCATTGACGAGGTGAAGCAGTCGGCAGATATCGTTATAGGTTCAAATGACAATGACGGCATCGCAGAATACCTGAACGAACATATCATCTGAGCAGTCCGTTTTTTTGTACATACGCATTATAAAAGCCCCGATACACAGCGTATCGGGGCTTGGTGCTTTATAGGATCATTCTCTGCCGTCCCAGCAGTAGGTGCAGAGCTTACAGTTGTCTATCGGCACCGAATCAAGCATATCGTCAAGACGGTGGAAGCGAAGCGATGTGAATGTAAGCTGACGGCGTATCTCTTCGACCATTTCGGCATAGTTGGTGCTTTCGGGGTCTGCGTAGTCAAGCAGCTTTGCGGCTGTGACATCGGGACCCTCGCGGTCTGCGATTATACGGCGTGTGATAAGGTCCATCTCGGAATTCGAGCGTGAGAAGTTGAGGTATTTACAGCCGAAAAGCAGAGGCGGACAAGCAGGACGGATATGAACTTCCTTAGCGCCGCTGTGGAAGAGATACTCGGTTGTTTCTCTCATCTGAGTGCCTCTTACGATGGAGTCATCTATAAGCAGAAGGCTCTTATCCTTGATAAGGCTTTCTACAGGCAGCAGCTTCATTCTTGCGATACGGTTGCGCTGTGACTGATTTGTAGGCATGAATGAACGCGGCCATGTGGGGGTGTACTTGATAAACGGTCTTGCGAAGGGTATCTTTGACTCGTTTGAATAGCCTACAGCGTGTGCGATACCGGAATCGGGCACGCCTGCTACGAGGTCGGGCTGTGCATTGTCACGCTTTGCGAGAAGTCTGCCGCAGTTATAGCGCATCTCCTCAACGCCTACGCCCTCATAGCTTGAAGAGGGATAACCGTAGTATACCCAAAGGAATGTGCATATCTTCATCTGTTCACGGGGAGCAGAAAGACATTCAACGCCCTCGGCAGTGATGAAATCTATCTCGCAGGGACCGAGTTCCTTATAGTGAGTGTAGCCTAAGTTAAGGTAAGAAAAGCTCTCGAAAGCGGCACAGAATCCGTCATCACGGGTGCCTATCGCAACAGGAGTTCTGCCAAGCTTATCCCTTGCGGCAAATATGCCGTCCTTAGTCATAACGAGCATGGTCATCGAGCCGTCGATAAGCTCCTGTGCATACTTTATGCCCTCAAGTATGCTTTCTTTCTGGTTGATGATAGCAGCAACAAGTTCGGTAGCATTGACCTCACCGCCGCTCATCTCAAAGAAATGAAGATGCGAATTCTCGAATACCTTTTCAAGTAACTCATCGGTATTGTTTATCTTGCCGACGGTAGTGATGGCATATGTGCCGAGCTTTGAACGGATGAGAAGCGGCTGAGCCTCATAGTCAGATATACAGCCTATGCCCATATGGCCTTTCATAGAGTTTACATCACTGTCGAATTTGGTGCGGAAGGGCGAGTTTTCGATATTATGGATAGCTCTGTCAAAGCCCTTTTCGCTGTCGTACATGACCATACCTGCACGGCGTGTTCCGAGATGCGAATGATAGTCTGTTCCGTAGAAAACGTCAAATACACAGTTTTCGCCTTTAGTGACCGCTCCAAAAAATCCACCCATAAAATAATACTCCTTTCGGCATACTGCCGATAATCATAATATATACCTATTATATAACAAACTTCCCTACATTTCAAGGCTGTAGAAAAATTTTTATATCTTTTTTACATTCGCAGGGTCTTTACTACCTCGCTGACAAGATCCGGTGTAGCCTGTTTAGCGCTCAGATCTATTGAAAAACCGGGCTCTTCGCCCTGTATGAATTTCAGCCTGTTTCCATACTTTGCCAGCAGTTTCGGGGCAAGTTCCGCGGGGAATGACCTCATGCTGAAAACGGCCTTGGCACCGCGCTGAGTTATCTCCTTTATACCTATAGCCGCCGCAGAGTTTCTCACAAGAGCTACATTTATAAGACCCATTACAGGCTTTGGCGGGTCACCGTAACGGTCAATGAACTCATCGATAACATCACGGCTGTCGTCCTCGGTGACTATAGAAGCTATCCTGCGGTATGCATCTATCCTGAGTGTATCGCTCTCGATATAGCTTTCGGGTATAAATGCGTCTACCATTATGTCGATAAGGCAGTCCTCGGGCGAAGGGGGCGGAGCTATGCCCTTTTGTTCGGCAATGGCTTCGTTGAGCATCTGAAGGTAAAGGTCATATCCCACAGCCTCCATGTGTCCGTGCTGTCGTCCGCTGAGTATCGAGCCTGCGCCTCTTATCTCAAGGTCACGCATTGCGATATGAAAGCCCGAACCGAACTTTGTGAATTCCTTTATAGCCTCAAGGCGCTTTGAGGCGACCTCGGAAAGCACCTTGCCTCGTCTGAATGTAAGATAAGCATAGGCACGTCTGCTCGAACGTCCTACGCGGCCTCTGAGCTGGTGCATCTGGGAGAGCCCGAGATAGTCGGCGTCCTCGATTATCAGGGTGTTTACGTTAGGCACGTCTACGCCCGTTTCGATAAGGGTGGTGCAGACAAGAACATCTATCTCGCCCTCGATAAGCTGACGCCATATCTCGCTCAGCTCATGCTCTGATATTTTTCCGTGAGCCACGCCTACCCTTGCGCCCGGCACAAGCTTTGCTATCTGCTCGGCGGTACGGTATATGGTATCTATGCGGTTATGTATATAGTACACCTGACCGCCGCGGCGCAGCTCCTTTGCTATGGCCTGACCGAGTACACCGTCATTGTGTTCTATAACATAGGTCTGTATCGGGCGGCGGTCCTGAGGCGGTTCTTCTATCACCGACATATCCCTTATACCTGAAAGCGCCATGTTCAGCGTTCTCGGTATAGGCGTTGCCGAAAGTGTCAGCACATCCACGCCTGTGAAAAGCTCTTTCAGCTTTTCCTTTGCCGCAACGCCGAAGCGCTGCTCCTCATCGATAACAAGAAGTCCCAGGTCCTTGAATCCGACGTCCTTTGATATGAGCCTGTGAGTGCCTATCACAAGGTCGATAGTGCCCCTTTTCAGCTCACGGATTATCGCCGCCTGCTGCTGGGGCGTGCGGAAGCGGCTGAGCAGCTCGACTTTTATGGGGAAATGCTCAAAGCGCTTGACTGCCGTCTGATAATGCTGCCATGCAAGAACGGTAGTCGGCACAAGTATAGCTGCCTGCTTTGAATCAAGCATACATTTGAACGCTGCACGCAGAGCCACCTCAGTCTTGCCGAATCCCACATCTCCGCAGAGCAGCCTGTCCATAGGCTGAGGCTTTTCCATATCTTCCTTTATTTCCTGAATGCACCTTAACTGGTCATCTGTTTCCTGATAGTCAAAGCGCTCCTCGAAATCTCTCTGCCAGTCGTTGTCGCTTGAAAAAGCATATCCCTGAGCCATCTGTCTTTCCGCGTACAGCTTTGTGAGCTCCTCTGCCATATCCCTGACAGCCTTGCGCACACGGGTGCGTGTACGCTGCCACTCTACAGAGCCCAGCTTATGCAGCTTTACGTTCGTATCGTCGGCGCTCCCCACATATCTTGACACCAGGTCAAGCTGTGTGACGGGAACATAAAGAACGTCGGTGCCTGCGTATTTTATGGTGATATAGTCCTTTTTCACGCCGCCGCTCTGAATGCTCTGTATACCGTCAAAGCGTCCGATACCGTGCATGGCGTGTACCACAAGGTCACCGTGATGCAGGTCTGAAAGTGCGTGTATCTCTTCACCGGTTTTATGCTTGCGCTTTTTGCGCTTTGAAGTCATAGCCTTCATCTGGGTGATGACCGCGCAGCCTGCTTCGGGGTAGTCTATGCCTGCCGAAAGTGAACCCGTCCTTACATAGATGCGTCCCGGTTCAAGAGGCGATTCCTCCTCGCTGTCTGAAAGCTCTTCAGCCATAAAGCCGTCCTGACGCAGGTCGCTCACGATTATAGGCAGAGTTTTTTCAGA
>CADBTD010000018.1 GCA_902797535.1 uncultured Ruminococcus sp.
AGCCTGCATGAAGATGTCGGAAGATGAGTTTTACGATCATATCGAGAAGACGTATCTGGAGAATGCGTCAGAGAATGCAGATGCAGGAGATTTGTTTGTAAACGAATAATTTACAGTAAAAAAAATCGCAGCTGACTATTACAGTCAACTGCGATTTTCTGTTTCATATCAAACGATCGGTCGTAAATCACGCCTGTCAGGTCATAAAACCTGCGTATTTACGCCGTTTTTCAGTCGATGCTCTTCATCGTCGGGAACAGCAGAACATCTCTTATAGCAGGGGAGTTTGTGAGCAGCATGACAAGTCTGTCAATGCCGTAGCCTATACCGCCTGTGGGGGGCATACCTATCTCAAGCGCACGGAGGAAATCCTCGTCGGTGCGGTTGGCTTCCTCGTCACCCTGCGAAAGTGCTTCTTCCTGTGCCTTGAAACGCTCACGCTGGTCGATAGGGTCGTTGAGTTCGGAGTATGCATTGCACATTTCCCAGGTGTTGATGAACAGCTCGAAACGCTCGACGGTGTCGGGGTGTCCCGGCTTCTTCTTTGTCAGCGGTGATATCTCTATCGGATGGTCCATGACGAAAGTGGGCTGTATCAGATGCTCTTCAACGAACTGCTCGAAGAACAGATTGAGTATGTCGCCGCGCTTGTGACGCTCTTCAAATTCAACATGATGCTCCTTGGCGGCTGCACGAGCCTCTTCAACAGTGTGTATATCTGCAAAGTCAACGCCGCTGTACTTCTTTACAGCTTCTATCATCGTCATACGCTCAAAAGGCTTACCGAGGTCTATCACATTGTCGCCGTAGGGTATGCTGGTAGTGCCGCAGACTTCCTGCGCAAGATGACGGAACATTGTTTCGGTAAGCTCCATCATGCCGTGATAATCGGTGTATGCCTGATAAAGCTCCATAAGAGTAAACTCGGGGTTGTGTCTTGCATCAACGCCTTCATTTCTGAAAACTCTTCCTATTTCGTATACTCTTTCGAGTCCGCCTACGATAAGACGCTTCAGATAAAGCTCAAGGCTTATGCGGAGCTTTACATCCTCGTCAAGAGCATTGTAATGTGTTTCAAAGGGTCTTGCAGCTGCACCGCCCGCATTCGATACGAGCATAGGTGTTTCGACCTCCATGAATCCGCGCTCATCAAGGAAACGTCTGATAGATGATATTATCTTTGAACGCTTGATAAAGGTGTCCTTTACCTCAGGGTTGCAGATAAGGTCGGTATAGCGCTGTCTGTAGCGGGTGTCCTGGTCCTTGAGTCCGTGCCACTTTTCGGGCAGGGGCAGCAGGTTCTTGGACAGCAGGGTGAAGCTTTCTGCGTGAACAGATATCTCGCCCATCCTTGTGCGGAATACAAAGCCCGTAACGCCGACGATATCGCCTATGTCGCCCTTCTTCACATAGCGGTCGAAGTTTTCCTTAGTTACTTCGTTGAGCCTTACATAAAGCTGTACCTTGTCGCTCTTGTCGCGCAGGTCCATAAAGCTTGCCTTACCCATCATTCTCTTTGACATAACACGGCCGGCAATGCTTACTCTGCATTCATCGCGTCTTTGTTCGAGCAGAGCAGCGAGAGCCTCTGCGTCATCGCCTGCCTGTGCCTTGCACTCGGCTTCAACAGCCTCGTACTTTGCCTTAGCTTCTGCGCAGCTTGCGGTAACGTCGAACTTAGTTATCTCAAAGGGGTCGCAGCCCTCAGCCTTTAATGCGTCGAGCTTTTCCATGCGTATTCTCTTATATTCATTTACCTCTTCCTGAGTAAGCTCTGCGGCTTCTTCGGGAGCGGCGGTGTTTTCCTTTACCTCACTCATTGGTATATTCCTTTCCTTATATATTGTAAAACGGTCCGCAAACGCTGAGTCTGCGGACCATAACGTTTTATTCCTGTTACTTGCTTATCTCGAGTACCTCGAATTTGATCATTCCTACAGGTGCTTCTACTTCAAAGATGTCTCCGACCTTTTTCTTGAGAGCCGCTTTTCCTATTGGCGAGTCGTCGGATATCTTGCCGTGATCGGGATCGGACTCGGTGGAACCTACTATCTGTAAGGTCTCGACCTCATCTAATTCAAGATCTCTTATTTTCATTATAGAGCCTACGCCTATTTCGTCAACGGAAATATCGTCATCGTCAACTACTACTGCGGTGTCGAGTATATGCTGTAATTCCTCGATCTGTGCGGCGAGTTTGGCCTGCTCGTTTTTTGCTTCGTCATACTCGGCGTTTTCCGAAAGGTCACCGAAAGAACGTGCTTCTTTGAGCTGATCTGCTACCTCCTTTTTACGGACGGTGATGAGATATTCAAGCTCCTGTTCAAGCTTTGCCTTACCTGCTTTTGAAATAGTATTTGCCATGTCAGATACTCTCCTTCGTATATTTTGATTGACATTGTGAACTTTGTTATGCCGCCGTAATGCGATACACTGTATATTATACCGCTTTATCTCCGCTTTGTCAAGGGCTTTTTGCACAAAAAATGCGTGTTAGTCAATGCTGCTGCTTAATGGCTGCGGGCTGTCCTGCTATTTTGTTGACATTGCAAAAATCGGTGATATGCGTCATTTTAGCGGCAAAAATAAAAACCCGAAAACAGCGGATCATATGCTGTCTTCGGGTATCGGTGCTTACTGAGCCATATTCTGCCTGATAAGGTCTATCTTGTCATAGCTGTTTGATGAAGCCGTTCCGAGAGCGAAAAGCACATCTGTAGCGCCGACCTGCTGTACGAAGTTTACTGAATTTATATTGAAGAATCTGTTGTCGCAGACATAGATCTTCCCAAAGGACTGAGTAAGGAATGGGACGAGAGCATTTCCGTAGCTGTCTTTGAATATGACGAGCGTTCTGTCGCTGTCGCTGCCTGTGTCTATCTCAAGAATAGTGTCGTCCGTGCCGACGAAAACCGTATAGCTTGCGCTCACGGCGTTATCTTCAAAGAAAAGATTACCCTGATAGCCCTCGCCGAAATAGGTATCATGGAAAGTACAGGTCAGGTCGCCTAAGTTTGATGGTTTGTAGTAGGTGAATGTGTCGGGATATTCCTCAAGGGCATAAATGCCGTTTACTGTGTAGAATGCGCCGAGATATCCTTCACGCTCAACTTTTTCGTAGCTCTGATACTCGGCGTAGGGCACACCTGCTTCAGAGGCAAATTCTCTTGCCGAATAGTATGCCGCAAGGGGCTGCCAGTGATAATCCGATCTTGAATAAAGGTATTCGCCTTTGTGTGCCTCAAGCACATCATTGACAAATACGCCTTTGCTGTTTGTCAGCTTTGAGTATACCTCACGGGTACATTCTGCTTGGTCGGGATAGCTGCCCTTCATGTCATCGGGGGTATAGAATGCCTGAGAACTCGGTATCTCCATAAGGTATGTGCTGACGCCCGAGCTTTCGGCAAAGTTATCCACGCATTCTGCGAGATAGCTTCCGTTGTCGGAACTGTAGTAGTATTCCTCCATAGCCCTTACCTGCGGAGTGCCTATATTTGCTACTATGCATCCGCTGATGAACTCATGTCCGCCGGGTTCTTCGGGAGGTGCGGTAGTAGCTACAAGAGTAGTTGTAGTAGTGGTAGTTGTCGTTGTCGTAGTCGTGGTAGTAGTTGTGGTGGTGGTCTGAGTATCGTCTGAGGTTTCGGCAGAGCCGTCCGGTGAAGTATAAGATGCCGTTTCGCCCGGTGCGGCCGAACGCTGTGTGCTGTCGCTGCCGAGGGTGTTGCCGCAGCCTGCAAGAAGTGCTGCCGATAGAGCAGCTATAATTATGTCAGCCTTTTTCATAGCTATGTTCCTTTC
>CADBTD010000019.1 GCA_902797535.1 uncultured Ruminococcus sp.
GTGCAGGACAGGAAGTCGCACCAGAGCAAGTTTCCGACAAACGGCAAGGCTATGAACTCTTGGCTTGTGGGTATGGTGAAATGTGCCTGCTGCGGCACTCCCACTAAACGAAAAGTTACGGTATGTATAGTCGATATTGCGGTATTGAAGATATTAGACCATGGAGCGTGGAAGAAACGATATGCTTGTGACAGCAGTCGGTCATTATGCAGGGTTGTAGTTGGCATAAGATGAATAAAATCAGGATACGGAAGAAGAATTATTTGAATAGACTTAATGGCTCGGAGAATACCCTCTGAGCCGTTTTCTTTTCAGCGGATTGTTTTCCAAATAATCACAACACACAGCTCTGAGGGGCATTTTTGTTCTCTTGAGAGTAAAGTAAAAGAACTATTACACACCAAAACAGAAAAAAGCTTGGCATACTTCGTATTTAAAGGTAGCCAAGCTCTTTGTTTTGTAGTATAATATAGCTACAGAAAAAAACGAGCTGTCTGAAGCGATGAGGACAATGGAAGAATATCTTCGCCATGAGCAGAGCCGAGATAAGAAGCAGAAACGGAAGTGGATGACTTTGATTGATATTGCTTCCATCCCCGATATTTTGTCAAAGATGACAAAACTGTAATATTCAGATAAAGTAATAGTAAGGTAGCCATGCTATAATAGGAGCAAAGAATGGGAGGGCAGGCTTATGGAATTATTAAAAGTGGAAAATCTTTGCAAGGTATACGGCAATGGTAAGAATGAAGTCAGAGCTGTGAATGGTGTATCCTTCAGCGTTCCGAAAGGGCAGATGGTCGCTATAGTCGGAGCGAGCGGTTCGGGAAAATCCACGCTTCTGCATATGATCGGTGCAGTTGATCGTCCCACATCGGGCAAGATCTTTTTGGACGGGCAGGACGTATTCCGGCAGAACGACCGTGAGCTGGCGATCTTCCGCAGACGGCAGGTCGGGCTGATATATCAGTTCTATAATCTGATACCTGTTCTGACTGCTGAAGAAAACATCACGCTCCCGATACTTATGGACGGCAGAAGACCCGACAGAGAGCATCTTGAAAAAATACTGGATATGCTGGGGCTTAAAGAATGCAGAGATCATCTTCCCTCGCAGATGTCCGGCGGTCAGCAGCAAAGAGTATCCATCGGCAGGGCTGTTTTTATTTCTCCGCAGTTAATTCTCGCAGACGAACCGACGGGAAATCTTGACAGTAAAAACAGCGCCGAGATCATGGAGCTGTTCCGTCGCTCCAACCGCGAGCTGAAGCAGACAATAATCATTATCACACATGATGAAAACATTGCCAGACAGTGCGACCGTATCATTGTGCTGAACGATGGCAGGATCATTTCAGATGAAGCAAATGCATCACCGAAGGAGGAAAATCACAATGAGATATGAGTTCCTTCTCGGCTCACGCTATATCAAAGCACAGAAACGGCAGTCCGCGTTTACCGTTATCAGTATCGCTGCTGCTGTTGCCGTCATGACAATGTTCGTTCTGCTCTACAGCGTCATCATGGATTGCATAAGGACAACGGTGAACAGCACTGCATCCTATCACCTGCATATCTCCGATCTGAACGAGGAACAGGGCGAGGCATTCCAAAACATAGACAGGGTCAAAAGCGTGAAGCTGGCATGGCAGGAAAACGGAGCGGTAAGCGCATATATCCTCTTTGATGGGAACATCGGGGAAAGCACTGAGTGGCTGCGGAATGCGGAGACACAGATCGGCATAAAGTTTCAGGAAAAGCAATGTGAATGGAATGATACGCTGATGCTTGCCGATCTTGCGGATAATGAAGCGCGTATGAGACAACTTCGCATATTCGGTGCATTCTCTGTTTTTGTGATATTTACGGCACTGTCTCTGCGGCTTGTCATCGACACGGCGTTTGAGATATCGTCAAAGGAAAGAGAACGTCATTACGGGGTACTTCGGTCTATCGGCGCAACACCCGAACAGATCGTCAGGATCATTCTCGCCGAGGCGCTCCGTCTTAGTGCTGTCGGGATACCTGCCGGGCTTCTGGTCGGGGTCATTCTTGCCTATGGTATGTACAATGCTCTGCTTATCGCGGGCATAGCAGACCTGTTTTCAAGTATGACCTCAGCGACTCTCTATTTGCCATTTAAGGTAAGCCCTATCATGCTGTTGATCTCGGCAGGTGCGGGACTTGTCTGGGTGTTTCTCTCTGCCTACGGTGTCGGGATTCGTGTCATCAAAAAAGCGCCTATGGAAGCTATCATGACCCGTGAGAATAATGTAAAAAAGGTAAAAAAGCATACACTCTCGGGACTACTGTTCGGCGTTTCAGGCAGTATTGCAGCACGAAACGCAAGGAGACAGAAGAAGCGTTTCTACATCACTGTCGCGGCACTTACTGTTTCGATCACTGTTTTTGCCGTATTCGGTACGGTCGCTTCATCGGTAGAGCAGTTCATTGAGGGGATCGAGAATACGATCTCGGCAGACCACGACCTCGTTGTAACTTTCAAGGCAGACAGCGGGCAGAAGCGTACATATAAAGAAGCGGCAGAAGCTATGGAGCAAAGCGGATATTTCTGTGATATAAACATACTCATCACCGAGAAATGCAGTACGGCAGAAGATGACCCGAAGAGCTTGTCTGTCTGCTATGTCAACCGCACGGCGTATGAACGATTATTCGGCAAGGATGCCCCCGTTAACTATGATGAGCTTGAAGGCTCGGGCGGTTATGTGATAAACACAGGTGCGAAAGACGGATATGAGCCGCAGGCTGATACGGGCGAACGGATAGCAGTCGATATATCAAGGAAAACAGCCGAAAGCGGCACTCTCGGGAATGAACTGCTTACTCATGACCTGACAGTTGTAGGAAAGGCAGCAGCGGGGGGCTCGGCAATCGAATACAACGGCTCGCTGTACGGTGCGCTCTCGACCTACGATGCGGTACGGGAGGAATACTTCGGAGACAGCTATAAAGATGCTGAATGGTGTTACTGTTCACTGCTCAAAGAGGAAAAATATCAGGAGGCAATGCAGTGGATCGAGCAAAATCCGGAGCTTGTAAAGCTTGAACACGATACCTATCAGACTGATCGTATTCTCGGATCGGTCATGTCGGCATTAAGGGCAGGGGTGCTGTTTTTAAACATTCTTGCAGCGGCTGTCGCGCTCATCAATCTCATCAACATAATCTCCACGGGTATAGCGAACCGCAAAATCGAACTGGCTGCCCTGCAATGCATCGGCACAACGCCGGGGCAGCTTTACCGCATAGCGATCATCGAAAGTCTGCAATTTGCACTGACTGCTGCTCTGATATCTGCTGTTATCAGCGGGCTTATTCTGTTCGCAGAGGGACGCCTGCTTTCCGCATTGGAGGTCGGTATGTTTTCGGGAATGCCCAATGCAAAGCAGGGAGAACACAGCCTTTTCAGCGGCATCAGTGCCGGAATGCCGTTCCTGCGTGTCGGGCTGGGTACGCTGACAGCCTTTGTCACGGGCTGTGTTACATCGGTCGTTATGCTCAAACGGCAA